>QIAS01000211.1:3271-6641 GCA_003225615.1 Acidobacteriota bacterium
CCTCCGGAACCGGCAAACTCTTTCCAAACGAATATTCCCCATAAAGCCGCCACCATGGGCGCGGACTGCCCAATAGCATAGGATATTGCAACACCGGTAAAGCTGGCCGCGACGAAGTTGAATACGGTGCCTGTGCCCCAGACAAATCCGCCCAGCAGGCCGAGCAGGTGATCACGTGGAGAGGCTTGAAAAAAATCTCCGAAACGAACTGGTTCTCCCACCAGCGGCCGTTTCATGAAATATACATTCACCACGAAGCAGCATAGGAGTGCACCGAGAGTGAAGAACACCGCGACGCTGTACGGGGTAAGCGCATTTCCAGTCGTTAGCGCCCGCGTCACAAAGGGCGCGAACATGCCCATCAGCAGGCCCGAGATGATGCATACCACGATACTTTTCCGCGTGACCACGCGCCCCGTGGCCCCCAGCCTGGAATAGGCTTTCCCATCCATAATGACAGCAAGCAGCGCGAAGAGCACCCCGAGGGCCAGAAGTACTCCGTTTCCCTTAGGCTGCAATGCGTAGCTCAGGATGACTCCGACGACTAGCGCGATGCCAATTGCGACCGGAAAAGCCACGGCCAAGCCAGCCATGTCAATTCCCGCTACCAGCAAGAGGTTGGCGATGTTGAAGATCGCGCCCCCAACCAGCGCATAGACGATGTTTCGAGAATCCGCCGAGTGCACGTTTGCCAGGAAACTGGTTGAGTCGTGATGCAAGCTGCCGAGGGTGAACGCGAGAATGAGAGAAATAACAAAAATGCCAACCGCGTAGTCCCAATAAAACAGTTCAAAGCGATAATTCCGCGTTCCTTTATAGGTGTTCGCCCACGATCCCCAACATACCGCGCTGATAATGACCATCAGCAAGGCAACTGAAAAATCTGGCGGCACGAACATCGGTTCCTCCCGCGGTTTAGTCCTTACGCTGCTGGGCAATCAACTCGTTCACCTGTTCCAGGTTCGACATGGCACGTGCCCCCACTTGGGTGCAGCAAAGCGCCGCGCAAGCGTTGGCAAAAACACCGACACGTTCGTGGTCCCAACCTTGTAGGAGGCCGTAGGACAGTCCGCCCATGAAAGCGTCACCGGCACCTGTGCTGTCCACAACTGTTACTTTGAATGCGGGCACGTGAGTAATTTTGTCGGCACTGGCGATCAGGGAGCCTTCCGCGCCCATGGTGATGGCGACCAGTTCAGGTCCGAGCGACAGCAGTCGCCTTGCCATCTTCTCGTAATCGTTCTCTCCCGTTAGTTCCCGAGCTGCGGCCTTACAAGGTTTGAGAACATCCGTCAGCCGCAAAGCCTCCTTCAGACTGTCCTCGGTGCCCAGTCCGGCGCTGATGAAATGTGTGGGATCGACGTCGAGATCGAAAATCGTTTTGACATCGGATTCTTTGGCCACTCGCATGGCTTCGAGCACCGGCGGCAAGGGCAGCTGAGAGGCCTCGGTATGGAAGTGTCTTGCCTGTTGAATGTGCGAGGCGAACCGGCTGCGAATGTCCTTTGGAGTCACTTTGGCGGTGACGTTGGGGAACATGTAAATGCAGCGCTCTCCCTGATCGTCAACCGGAATCCACGTGAGTGACGAGAGCTCGCCTCTGCGAACCTCGATCCCGGATAGGTCCATGCCGTCGGCCTCGAACTCCTGCTGGATAATGCGGCCGTTGTCATCATCCCCGATGAACCCTATCCAACCCGCGCTTGCGCCCAGGCGCGCGACTTGCGTCAGATTATTGGCGGTGACCCCGCCGGCATGAATCTCCAAGCGGCGGGCATTGATTTTCTCTTCGGCGCCAATCAACTTGGGAACGAGCGCAAAAAAGTCTACCGCGCAACTACCCAGTCCTACCGCCTCCACTTGCTTCGCCATCCGCCTTCTCTCCGGGTTCGTGTGGTTTACGGGCGCCTTCGAAAGCAGGCCACTGTATCAGGTCTGTACGTCTGTTCGAAAGTGTCCGGTTGGAGTGGCTTGAACTAACAGGATTTGCCCGGCCAAAAAAGGAAGGGCAGGCAGGGAGCCATGCCGCTCCCTGCCTGCCAATTCCGTCAGAACTGGAAGCGGATGCCCAACTGGGCTGCGAATGGCGTGCTGCCCGGCGAGATCTCGTCCAGCACTCCGTACTTCAAACCATTGATCGTCTGCCCCTGGCCAGGCACCGCCGTGAGAGGCGAGCAAGTCTGGGAGGCGCTGGTCCCGATAAAGTTGCAACCCGTCAAACCCACGAAGCCGCTGTTGTCGGGATTGGAGTAAAGATTGCCCTGGTTGGTCAAGTTAAAGACATCAGCGATCAGGCGCAAGGAAGAGCGCTCGCCAAATTTGAATTCCTTGGTGAGTCGCATATCCCAGGTAAAAAAATCGGGCTGACGCGCCGGATAACGCGGCAACAGCTCCAGTCTTCCGCCGCTGGTCTGGATAACCGGCCGGTCATTAAACGAAAACTGGTTGACGACAGTATCGCCGTTGAGGTCCACCGAGGAATATGCGGGGTAGGCAAGACCACTATGCGCTATGAAGTTGCTACTCCAATTGAACCCCCACGGCAACTCAACTATCACTCCCGACTTGAACTGGTGCGTAATATCGAGGCCGTTCCGGCCATAATCAATATTGATGTTGAACGGATCTTGCGCACCGAAGAATGTATCGGTATCCCGTTCACTGGAGTCATTACTGTAGTTGCGCGACCACGTGTAGTTGGCGAACCACTGAAAATGGTGGCCAAAACGCTTATCCACGCTGCCAACGACTGCATCGTAATTCCCGCGGCTGAAGCTGGCTAACGATAGAGCTCCTGAGAATGGTGTGAGCGTGCAGTCCAGGGGTTGCGGCCCGAAGACCAGCTCGCCCGTCTGCGGGCAGACTACCCCACGGCCGAACTGGTCAGTTCCCACCGGCACCAGGTTTCGTTGCCAATTTGATGTGCTGAATCCGCCGGTCTTCAGACGCGACGAGTGCATGTATGTGTAATTCACCGAAACCGTCCACTCGTTGGAGAACTGGTGTTCCGCCCCTACGGTTAAATTGGAAACCCGAGGATTGCGGAAGGCAGGATCGGCATATTCGATACCCGGGCATCCGATTGTGGCTACCGCTTGAACGCACAGGTCGTTCGACCCGAAAGGCAGAGACGATGGGAAATTGTACGGCACGCCACTAGCCGGGGAGCACCCGAATAGGGGCACACAAAACAGTGTTGAGGATTTCGACCCCCCGCCATTGGACACTTGCGGGAAGAAAATGGTTGGCGTTTGCGCGTAATACAGACCCCAGGCAGCGCGGAGCACGGTGGGATGCGAATCCGAGCCAACGCTCCAGGCCAGGCCCAGTCTTGGACCCCACTGTCCGAAGTCATTGGGGGTGCGCTGCG
>QIAS01000211.1:6679-8337 GCA_003225615.1 Acidobacteriota bacterium
TACACCTGGTGGCCAGGGATCGGCGTTTGCGGCTGTGGATTCCACGTGCCGTCCCAACGGAGGCCGTAGGTAATTGTCAGACGGGTCTTAGCCTGCCACTTGTCCTGCCAGTACAGGCCCAGTCCGGTTTGGTAGTTGGGGAAGAGCGTGTTCGCCGTGAAGGGATCCAGCCCATTCAACCCAAAGCCCTGGAAGTAGAAGTTGGGATTCGATGCCGTCGGTGGGGTCGCCAATCCCGCACAGGTATTGGGATTGGGATCGAAATCGCAAAGCGAACTGAAGTTGTACCGGCCGGCGCTCCACCCGGCGAAGGTGTCTTTGCGATCTACGAAAGAATTTACATCACCGCCAAACTTCACATCATGCTTGGCGAAGGTGTAGGAGAAGTTGTCCTGTACCTGGAGCTTGCCATTGTCGTTATTGCCCGGCAGATAGAATCGCTGGCCTAATTCGCCCACGCCGACGATCTGAATTTCCGGCGCGCCTTTGAAAATAGGATGGCGCTTGCGAGTCTCCCCTTCGACGAGCGCCCGGATTTCGTTTACCTTACGTCCCAGAACCGTCGTCAAAGAGAAAACGCCACTGATCCCCTGATTTACGAATTCCTCGCTATCGCCAAAGGCATCGAAGGTTTCCGACTGTCCGTGCCCCCCCGTGAAGCCTTTGGTATGGTTGCGAGTTCCCAAACCCCGAACGCTGAAGTGATTGGCCGGGGTCAGCTGGTAGTCATAGTGGCCGAGGATTGTGAAGAAATCCTGAAACTGGGTATGGGGGCCTTCCAGAGCATGCAAATTCGGCACACCGTAACATCCCGGGAGTAGCTGGGTGACACCTGGTGTCGCGCCTGCGCAGGCTGAGCCCAGCCGGTCTGAGCTGTTTGCCGCTACTGGTATTACCGGACCGGCATCGTTCTGACAGATTGGGTCCCCGTGGCAAAGATTCGTGGTCAGAGGACCGCTATTGCGTTGAATGTCGGTAGATAGAAACAGGAATTGCCGGTCCTTCCGAATCGGAAAGCCAACCGACCCGCCGAACTGGTGCTGCCAGTCGAGGTTGGAAGGATTGCCGAGAGCGTCATCCTTGGTCAGGCTACTGCCCCGGTAATACTCGTGGGCCTCACCATGCAACTGGTTGGTGCCGGATTTCGTGACCACGTTAAGCAATCCGCCGGTGGCACGCCCAAATTCGGGAGCGAAGCCATTGGTTACGACCTGGAATTCCTGCACAGCTTCGATCGGCACTGTCAGGTTCTTGGTTTCCAGTGAACCGAAGTTTTCGCCGAAGAAATTGTTAGTGGTGTCCGCCCCGTCAATCACCAAGCCGGTGTAATCGCTTTGCTGTCCGCCAAGTCGGATATTACCGCGCAACCCCGGAACCACCTGGGCTGAAGAACTCAATTGCGCCAGATCGCGATAGTCGCGGCCAGGAAAGGGCAGGTTCTCCAGGCTCTTGGAGTTAAGTAGCTGAGTGATACCTGTTGTAGAGGTGTCGACTGCCGCCGTTTCTGCCGTCACGGTCACGGCCTCTTGCGCTCCCTTGGGAGGCATGTTGACGTCATAAGTGGGCGATGCACCTACGTTGACGACGATCCCTGTGATGGTGGTGACGGCAAAGCCGCCGGCCTCGGCAACAATTGTGTACTGGCCCGGGGGGACAGA
>QIAS01000211.1:8362-9001 GCA_003225615.1 Acidobacteriota bacterium
GTAGAAGGATTGGAGAGCGTGACTTTAGTGTTCGGAATGGTGGCGTGCGTGGGATCGTAAACCGTCCCGTGAACTGCGCCGCGCTCGAGCGTTTGGGCCAACGCCGCTACCGTCCAACACACTACCAGGAACACACACGCCAACTTCGCAATCTTCATGTTCTCCTCCGGCCAGTAATCGAGAACTTCCGCACGTCTCCGGGCAGAAATTATTGGTTTTAGAAATGATCCCTTGACACTTTGACCCGCTCTCAGCCAGTAACGGGCAGTGCTCTGACCCACATCGTGAAAGATTTGCGCGATTAGACGATTCCTGCCTCCAGTTGTCAAGAGATTTTCTAGCGCCCGCTCAACTGTCTAATATGGAATTTGTTACAGCCTATTTCCCTTTGATCCGGCTCACAAACATTTCCAGAAAGCGGTCAGCCTTAACATCGACACAAACCTTCGCGTTCGGTTGAACCCTATCCAGACCCTCGATAATGTAACGATCTCCATGCAATACATTGCGCTCGACGGTATTGTGACGGTTAGCCACGGTCTCACCGCGAGTGAACTCGCCCCTGGTCTCCACATCCACGCGCATGTTCTGTGTCGTCGCGATGCTGGGATCGACAGCAACCCCGACCGCGACCGGATC
>QIAS01000211.1:9112-12094 GCA_003225615.1 Acidobacteriota bacterium
ATGGTGAGCGATGGCCAGCCCGCGTTAAAGACAATCGACGCTGCCTCCGGATCGTTGTAAATATTGGCCTCTGCCGCGGCATCCACATTGCCTCCGGAGATGGAACCACCCATAATCACGACTTCTCGGACCAAGGAAGCGATTGAAGGGTCTTTGGACACTGCCAGGGCAATATTCGTAAGCGGACCGATAGGAATTAAGGTGATCTCGTGCGGATACTTGTGAACCATTTCAATAATGAGGTCGGGACCGAAGCGGGCGTCGGCTTTGCATTTCGAGGCAGGCAGCTCAATATTTGCCAGCCCATTCTTGCCGTGCCAGAACTCAGCCGTGATCAGCTTCTGATTCAAAGGATGTTGTGCCCCAGCCGCCACCAGAACGTCGCAGCGTCCGGCCAGGGAGACGATCTTCAAAGCATTTTCCAGACCTTGCGCCGCGGTCACATTGCCCGGCACCACGGTGAGCGCCTCAACTTTGAGCTCAGGGGAATTCAGTGCAAGCAGGATCGCCATCGCATCATCGGTTCCGGGGTCGGTATCGATAATGACCTGGCACGCGCGGGTCGAAGGCACATTGGTCTGCGCGAAACAGGAAGAGACAAGGACAAAAAAAGTAGCAACAAAGCCCAAAGATCGTCTCACGAAATTCCTTTCCACCGGAGAGGCGGACAGCCTAGCCCAGCCATTCAGATCCTGTCAAAACGAGTATTAGACAGCCGTTTCGGTCGTTCCGGTTTTAGTGCGGGAGACTCAGCAGGCGCTCATCCATCGTAACGATCTACACGCCACTATTTCTGCCGGGATGAGACTGCTGTTTCCGTGATGGTAACCACCTGGTCTGCTGGGACATCATCCACCCGTTGCACGATTCCACTAGGCCAGTGAATTTCCACCAGCTTCGTCGAATCATCTTGCCCCAACCCGAAATGAACGCGGCGATCGCTGGCCGAAAGATAGCTGCCGCCTGTGCTCACAGTTGCATACTGCGCTGCGCCCGATACCGAGACCAGCTTGATCTCCGCTCCGATTCCATCCCGATTGCTCTTACGACCTCGCAGTTGCAGCGTCAGCCAATGCTGTGCATTGCCGCCCTGGTTATGAAGGATGTAGGCAGGACCGTTATTCGTTGTAATCACGACATCGAGCGCGCCATCATTATCGATGTCGCCCACTGCCAATCCCCGCGCCGCCCACTTGTGCTGGAAAATCTCACCCGATTGCGCCGAAACGTCCACAAATTTCTTTCCGTCGTTATGCAAAAGAAGAGGTGGCTGAAGATAGCGCAAATGAGGAAAGGTGAGCTGAATCGTGTCCAGCACGTGGCCTTGCGCAATGAACAAGTCCTTCCAGCCATCGTTATCGTAGTCCATGAACTTCACGCCCCAGCCCGCATATGGCCGCGAAATCATTCCCAGCCCGGAACGCCCAGTTTCATAAGTGAAGGTGCCGTTTCCTGAGTTGTGATAGAGGGCATACTTCTGGTCGGAGAGGTTAGTAATGACGATGTCAGGATTGCCGTCGTTATCATAGTCGGCGAAGTCGACACCCATGCCGGCGTAGGTTCGGCCGTCTTCATCCACCGCGGTCCCAGCCTCAATCGCCTTGTCTTCAAATGTGCCGTCGCCTCTGTTGTGTAGGAGGAATTCGCGCACTGAATCATTGGCAATCGCAATATCGGTGTAGCCGTCATGGTCCATGTCCGCGATGGCCACGCCCAATTCCTTTCCTTCCAGCTTGGACAGACCGGCCTTTTGCGAAATCTCTGTAAATCGGCCGCCACCTTCGTTGTGATAAAGCAGCAGCGGAATGCCGGGAAAAATATCCGGGTTGCAGTAGGCGCGGTGACCTGGCAGGTGTTCGCCACAGTAGGGATTATCATCAAAGGACCACTGCAAGTATCTTCCGACGATCAGATCCAGTCGTCCGTCATTGTCAATGTCCACAAATGCGGCACTGCTGGACCATCCGGAGCCAGCTACACCCGCCGTTTCCGTGACATCGGTGAACTTGCAGTCGCCCTCATTGTGATACATCCGGTTATGCGGATAGGCAGTGACGTAGAGATCCTCGCGTCCATCATTGTCATAGTCGCCTACCGCCACGCCCATTCCATATCCATCTCCGGCTAGGCCTGATTTTTCCGTGATGTCTTCGAAAGTGCCATCCGGCTTCTGATGGTAGAGACGGTTCCAGTACTTTGGACTGTCTTTTACGGGCATCGCCCCTTTGGGCATGGGATCATCGAGGCGCGCCCCGTTGACGAAAAAGATGTCGAGGCGGCCGTCGCCATCGCAATCAAATAAGGCCACACCCGCTCCCATCGTCTCGACCAGATACTTCTGCGAAGTGGGAGAAGCCTCATGCTTGAACTGGACGCCAAGAGCGCGAGTGACGTCGACGAACTTTACTTCCGGTCCGGCCGCTTTTCGAGTGGAGGCTTTGCTGGAATTGTTTGCCGCGTGAGCCTTGGATGGACTTTGACCCGTAGCCGGGCGGCGTAGATTTAGAAACATCAGCAGCCCCAGGACCACAGCAAAGAGGCGGCGGACGAAGCTGTCGTAATGAAAACTCGCAACCCGCTCCTGTGCGAAGTCCATGCTTAACCTAGACACTCGCAAAAAACTGCTCAAGCTTTGCTTGGTCAAGCTTTCCCTCGGTACGTACTCCCGTGCAGACATCCAACCCGAACGGCCCCTGGCGGATAGCCTGGTGCACATTACTTTGATTCAAACCGCCGGCTAAAAATACCGGAACTTTATTTGCTCGCGAATCTTCCGGCTTAAGGTCCAGTCGTGCCGCCGACCTGTCCCGCCCAATTCTTTGGTGGCCAGCGCCGGATTCCCTGAATCGAGCAAGATCGCTTCTACTTGCGGCGCGACTGCCCTGGCTTCGTCCACGGATTCGGGTCCGACAACATGCATGCCCTGTACGATGGAGATTCCGCGAAGGGCGCGCTTCCAATCCAAATCCGCGCCGTTGGTCA
>QIAS01000211.1:12099-16182 GCA_003225615.1 Acidobacteriota bacterium
CCGTTGGTCAGGCGATCACAAATCTGGATGGTATTGGTTGTGCAACGACGTTGCTGCGCAATGATCGATTCGCTGTCCTGATGGCAGGTAAGTAGAAAAGTGGCAATCGGAGGTGGAACCTCGGCGGCAATTTCCGCGATTTGCTCTTCGGAGATCACTCCCGGCCCGCTGGGCATTTCCGATACTAGCCCCAGTGCCGAAGCGCCACATCGGATCGCGAGCCTGGCCTCTTCGCGAGACGAGATACAACAAATCTTCACACGAGGCCGAAGTGTGGGCTGCATATCCAGAATTATCTGATGCGACGCACCGGATAACCAACCGGCGCTTTGCGACGCGATAGGAAAGCACTCGGTAGAGAGGCGGCTCGCCGAGTCTCTGAGGCCGCAATCAGCCTGGCTTGGGCTCGTCTAGGCCTGCGCTCTCAAAACCACCTCTTCCATTCTCGGGCGCGCGATTTTCCGCAGAGGCTCCGACACACCCTGCATCACTTGCTCGAATTGCGCGAAGTCCAGCGACTGCACACCATCCGAGAGCGCCCGCTCCGGGCAGGGATGAACTTCGACGATCAGCCCATCCGCCCCCACAGCGATCGCAGCCCGGGAAACGGCGGCAATCAGGCTCTGCCTGCCGGTTCCGTGGGAGGGATCGGCAATCACTGGCAGATGTGACAGTTCACGCGCCAGCGCCACCGCGGCCAGGTCCATGGTATTGCGAGTTTCTGTTTCGAAGGTCTTGATACCGCGTTCGCAGAGCACGACGTCATGATTGCCGCCCGAAAGCAGGTATTCCGCGGCTAGCAACCATTCTTTGACCGTTGCCGACGGACCGCGTTTGAGCAGCACGGGCTTCTCAATCGTAGCCAGACGGCGCAGCAGGGCAAAGTTTTGCATGTTGCGGGCACCGACCTGCAGCATGTCCGCATGCTCGCAAATGAGGTCCACATCTTCTGTGCTCATCACTTCCGTTACGATAGGCAGTCCGGTCTCTTCGCGCGCCTCGCGCAGAATCTTCAAGGCTTCTACACCCAATCCTTGAAAATCATACGGCGAAGTGCGGGGTTTGTAAGCACCTCCGCGCAGCATGCTGGCGCCGGCCTTCTTCACGGCGTGTGCCGTAGAAAAAAGCTGTTCGCGGGATTCTACCGAGCAGGGTCCCGCGATGACCACGACGGCATCGTCGCCAATTTTCACTCCGCCCACATCGATCACTGAACGGTGCGGTTTGACTTGGCGGCTGACCAGTTTGAAGGGCTGGGCAATCTGCACTACGTCCTCGACGCCAGGTGCGACCCGCAGGGCTTCGATTTCGTGGCGCCGTCCACTGCCCACGGCGGCTACGATGGTGCGGGTAGTACCGCGGGTGACATGCGGCTGGTACCCGGCTTCACGGACGCGATCAATGATATGGTTGATCTGCTCCTCGGTGGCTGCTTCGGACATGTTGACGATCATTGGCTCAGGCCCTCCTGTAAGAATTAGTCCTAAAAACAAAAAGCCGCGATTGCAAGAATCGCGGCCGCTGACGGTAAGCTTTTTAAATCTCTCTAGGTGATCGCGCCCGATCTACCCAAAGGCTCCGTCTGCGCCGCTACTCGCCAAAACCAGTAGCTGCTAAAAGAGCCGTAATAGGTAAATCGAGTCATCGCTTAAGCCGGTCGATCTTAAACTCTGTTCGTTACCAGGTCAAGTGCTACGGGTTTGACGTTCCACGCGCGCAAGAGCGTTTCCAGTACAACGCGAGAAGAACAACTCGCTGCTAATCAACAGTTCCAGCGCTCGTGTCTGTGCCGGGGCGCTCCCTACTGGACGGCGCTGGCGACGGTGGAGAAGACGGTGTTGGAGTTCGTTCCGATCAGCCGTATAGTTCCTACGACCAGGACCAGAATCACCGCCAACATCACCGCATATTCGGCGATATCCTGACCCTCTTCCTCTGACCAGATCCTGCGCATCAACTCGGGCATACTCTCCCTCCGGGGGTTGGGCTAATTGAAAGTGAGGCTGGAAACGGTTCTTGCTTGGTTCCCATAATGCCGCGACCGGGACGGCTTGTCAAATGATTTGAAAACCTCAAAACACACGGGTTCAAGTCCCATAGCAAAATAAGACGCAGCACTCTTGTGCCTCTTGCCACAAGCTAGAATGGAACGAGAAATGCCAGGCGTGATCGAATTCGTGAATGTCAGCAAGGAATACAAAAGCTGGTTCCCATCTCGCGGCATGGTCCGGGCTCTGGATGATTTCTCACTGCAAGTGGAGGACGGAGAAATCTTTGGTTTCCTGGGTCCTAACGGAGCCGGCAAGAGTACGGCGATCCACTTGGCGATGGGTTTCATGCGCGCGACCAGCGGGCACGGATTCATGCTGGGCAAGGGTTTTGGGGACGCAGCTACGCGCAGGCGAGTCGGTTTTCTGGCGGAAAATGTAGCCCTTTACCATCGCCCGGCGGAGCAGTTGGTGCGATTTTATGGAGCTTTGAACGGGATGCGTGGCAGCTCACTGGCGAGGCGTGCTCACGAGGTTGTGGAGGCGCTCGGCCTCGTGTCTGATGCGCGCCGTAACGTGCGGCAGTTTTCTCGCGGAATGTTGCAGCGCGTAGGTCTTGCCCAAGCCCTGGTGAATGATCCGCAGCTATTAATTCTGGACGAGCCGACATCAGCTTTAGACCCGGTCGCACGCGTGTCAGTCCGAGAGTTGCTGCTTGAGAGCCGCAAGGCCGGCAAAACAATTTTTCTGAGCTCTCATATGCTGTCGGAAGTAGAGCTGGTGTGCGATAGGGTGGCAGTGGTAAACCGCGGACGGCTGGTTCGGCTCGGTGGCATCTCTGAGCTGCTTGAATCGAGGCAGGAGAGCGAAATCCTGGCCCGTGGAGTTCCTCCGAATTCGTTTCCGGGGGCAATCAGCAGCGACGGCTTGGTCAGGTTCTTGGTTGAGGCGACGGCGCAACGCAGTGCGCTGCAGCGAGTATGGGCCCTGGGCGGTGAAATTGTCAGCGTCAATCCGGTGCGCCGGTCCTTGGAAGAACTTTTTCTTGAGGTCACGACCGCCAATTCCTCCGATGCCATCGGAAAAGGTACCACATGAGAACGGTGTTCCTGATCGCATCCAATTTCGTCCGCGAGCAGCGCTGGCCGATTCTCGTGCTCTTGCTGTGGGTATTGGTTACGTGCGTTTTGGGCCTCATGGCGGACGTGCGCAGCGACCGGGAGGACCTGCTCGTCATATTCCAGCAGCTGCCGATTTATGGCATAGCATTCGCGGTATTTATCGGGGGAGCGGCCATTCACAACGAACGCAAATCGCGTCGCATCCTCGCCGTACTTTCCAAAGGAGTCAGACGAGGAGAGTACATTTCCGGCGTATTGGTAGGCATTGTGTTTGCGCTCATGTTGTATGGCCTTTGTATGGGCCTGACGGGCACCTGGGTCCTGGGACAGGGCGGTTTTTCGATCGCTCTGCTCTGGTTTCTGATGTTTTCTTTTCTAATGGCGTGTGTGCTGGCGTCAGCCGTGGCCGTTTTTTTTTCGACATTCATGACGCCGCTGTTCGCGACACTGGCTACAGGCCTGGCGCTCGGGATTCCGTTCGTGATGATGCTTCAGTTCGGACGGGATTGGGCCTACCTGATTCCGGTTTACCTGCTGCTGGAAAGTTTTGTGAAAGCGACGTTCAGCACGCCGTGGCAGCCTGATTGGCGGCCTTTTGTGGTGGCGACGGTCGAAATCGTTGCCTTCTGGCTCCTGGCTTCGTGGATCTTTGCCCGCCGGGACATTGCCGTGGCACTGGATTGAAGGAAGGCTTACCGGCGCCCTTGACGCAGCTTGATTTCTGGAGGAAGGTCTCGCGCGCTGGGCGATACAAGGATCTGCACCAGTTGCTCGGCGGAGCGCTGAGTGTAGTTCAATACGCCTCCAGGTAACACGCCAAGATAGATCGTTGCCGCAAGGCACACTGCAAGAGCGACGCCCAGCGCGGCGGGAAGCGGGGCGAGGGGGGCATCATCCCGAGGCTCGCGCATGTACATCACCACAATGACGCGAAGGTAGTAGTACGCGGCGATAGCGCTATTGATCACCGCGAT
>QIAS01000212.1 GCA_003225615.1 Acidobacteriota bacterium
CGCAATGGTACCTGACCCTAAATCTTCCAGCCGGCGAAAATTCCTCGCCGGCACCGGCGTGATCGCTGCGGCCGCCACGCTGCGAAACTCCTCCTCTGCCCTGATCAGCGAACGTTCACAAAGTGGGGGAATGGATAGCCCTCCGCGCTCTGGCGCTCGAAGAATTCCCATTGGCGTCTTCGATCCTGTTTTCCCCGACCTGTCTCTGGACCAGATGATAGAAAAGATTTCTGCCTGGGGCATCGAGGCAGTGGAAATTGGAACCGGCGGATATCCCGGTGACAAGCATTGCCCGGTCAGCGAGCTTTTGCAGGATGCCGCCAAACTGAATTCCTGGAAGAAGAAGTTTGAAGACCGCAACATCAAAGTTGCGACGTTAAGCTGCCACGGCAATCCGGTGCATCCGGATGCCAAGATCGCTGCCCGAGACGCGCAGACCTTTCGCAACACCGTGCTCCTGGCCGAACGGCTTGGAGTCGGGGTGATCGTTGGCTTCTCGGGATGTCCCGGCGGTTCTCCTACCGACACGAGCCGCCGGAGTACGCGCAGATCCTCGACTGGCAATGGAAAGAAAAAGTCATTCCATACTGGAAAGACGCCGCCAAATTTGCGCGTGAACACGGAGTCCACAAGCTGGCGCTCGAAATGCATCCCGGGTTCGTCGTCTACAATCCCATGACGCTGCTGAGACTGCGCGAAGCGGTTGGAGAGGAAATCGGCGCCAACTGCGATCTCAGTCATCTTTTCTGGCAGGGTTGCGATCCGATTGAGGTCATCCGCCTTCTTGCCAGCCAGAACGCGCTATTCCATGCCCACATGAAAGATACTGTCATGTTCAAAGATAACGTGGCTAAGTACGGCGTGTTGAATTTCGCCTTCGAGACGAAGGATCTCTCGCAAGCCTCCGAAACCTTTCGCGCGGTCGGCTATGGGCATGGCGCGAATACCTGGAAGGAAATTGTTCGCACCTACATGGAAGTCGGCTACCAGGGAATTCTCAGCATAGAAAATGAAGATCCGATCCTGCCCGGCGAAGTCGGCGTCCAGCGCGCTTTCTACGTGCTCAAGAACGTGCGCAGTGAGTTGTTGGGTTCGACGACCTGAGCGTTGGCCTCAAAGATGAACCGCCGCCATTTCACCCGGAGTATTGCCGGAGCCGCATTGAGCACAGCACTGCCCGGCACCACGTTGTCTGCTGCAAACTCCGCGCAAGTGGCGCCCCCGTTCAAATTCTCCGTGATGCTCTGGACTGTATTCCCTGACCTGCCTTTCGAGCAACGACTGGAGAAAGTGGCTGAAGCGGGCTATCCGTCAGTCGAATTGGTGAAAGAATTCGAAAAATGGTCAGACGAGAACTTCCGCCGGTTCAATGCAAAGAAGCGCGCACTTGGTATCACTTTTGACGCAACGGCGGGCGTTTGGAAAGGAATCGCCGACCCCGCGGCCCGGGAAGCGTTTCTCTCCGACTTAAATAAAATGCTGATCACTGCCGACAAACTCGAATGCCCGGCGATCATCGTGCTTTCAGGCGATCGAGTCCCAGGCCTGTCACACGACCAGCAACATCAGAGCTGCATTGAAACCCTGAAGCGCGGCGCCGATGTTGCCGCCAGGCGAAACGTCACTCTATTGTTGGAGAATATCGATCCCGAAGAAAATCCCAAGTATTACCTCACTTCTGTTGCCGAGGGCTTCGAGATCGTGCGCGCCGTTAACCATCCCCGTGTGAAATTTTTGTATGACTTCTACCACGAGCAGATTGCGGAAGGAAACCTCATCGGGAAATTGGAGAAGAACATCGACGAAGTTGGCTTAATTCACGTCGCTGACGTGCCGGGCCGGCACGAGCCCGGAACAGGCGAAATCAACTATTCCAACATTTATCGCAAACTCGCGGAACTGAATTACAGCCGGTACGTCGCCATGGAATTTATGCCCTCGGGAGAGCCGGTGGCAACCTTGCGCGCCGCGCGTGAGACGGCAATGCGGTCGGCCGCGAAATAATGGCCGAAGAGGTCACAATCCAATTGACTCCTCAACTTTATGCGGGTTAACCTACGCCGCTTGCTCCAAGGCAGGAACTATGCAAAGACGTGAGGCCCTCAAACTTCTTGCAGGCGCAGCAGCGATGCCGCTGCTCTCGCACAGCGCTTTCGGGTTGTTCCGCCAGGTACATGAGCAACTGCCTACCTCACCCGCGTTGAAAACTCTGAACCCCCATCAGGACGCCACTGTCACCACTTTGGCTGAGATCATCATTCCTCAAACTGATACTCCCGGCGCAAAAGAGGCCCGAGTCAACGAGTTCATCGATGTCATCGTTTCGGAGTGGTATGACGCGCAGGAACGCTCGATCTTTCTGAAGGGATTGGCGGATTTGGACGCGCGCTGCCGAGATCTCTTCGCACACGACTTCGTGGACTGCGCGGCGAAGCAACAGGTCCAAATCGTGACAGAGTTGGATGAAGGTCTTACCAGAATACGGGAAGCCGCGGTTCCCGGAACTACGCGGAAACTTCATCGGCTAAATCCGGAGGAAGTGAACTTTTTCTACATGATGAAACAGTTGACGCTGGTTGGGTACTATACGTCGGAAGAGGGCTCCGAAGAAGAACTGCACTACGAAATCATTCCATCTGCTCACGGCGGTTGCACGCCCATCGACAAAAAGGGTTCGGAGACCTAGTCATGGCGAGTAAAAGCTACGACGCGATCGTCATTGGCTCCGGCATCACTGGCGGATGGGCGGCCAAAGAGCTCACTGAGAAAGGTCTGGAGACGCTGGTCCTGGAAGCGGGACGCCCCATCGATCCAGCCACGGATTATGTCGAGCACGTCCCGGTGTGGCAGACCCGTTTTCGCGGCCTGGGAAACCGCAACGCAGACGACAAAAACCAGCCCATCCAACAAAAGTGTAGCGCGCTCGACGAACTGAGCTCCAAGTTTTTCGTCAATGACAACGAGAATCCCTATATAACCGAGCCCGATAAACCTTTCCTGTGGATCCGCGGCCGCCAGGTCGGTGGACGTTCCATCATGTGGGGACGCCAATCCTACCGCTGGAGCGATCTGGATTTTGAAGCGAACGCGCGCGAAGGCATTGCCATAGACTGGCCCATCCGCTACAAGGACATTGCTCCCTGGTACGACTACGCCGAAGACTTCATCGGCGTGTGCGGGCAGGCTGAAGGACTTGCACAACTTCCCGATGGAAAATTTCTGCCGCCCATGGAAATGACTTGTGCTGAACTGATCGTGAAAGATGCCATCGCAAAACATTTTCCTGGCGAGCGAATGATGACCATCGGCCGCGCAGCAGTTCTCACTAAGCCCCACCGCGGCCGCGCCGCTTGCCATTATTGCGGGCCGTGCCATCGCGGATGCAGTACGCGTTCATATTTCAGCAGCCTTAATTCCTCGCTGCCCGCGGCTCGCGAAACCGGGAAGCTTACCCTGCGCCCGCACAGCGTGGTGCACAGTCTGATGTTTGACCCCAAAACGCGAAAAGTATCCGGCGTTCGCGTTATCGATGCCCAGACCCGCCAGGCTTTGGAATTCCGCGGCCGTATTGTATTTCTCTGTGCGTCGGCTCTCGAATCCACGCGCATTCTTCTCAACTCGACAAGCGCGGAATTTCCCAACGGCCTGGCGAATTCCAGCGGAGAGCTAGGCCACAACGTCATGGACCATGTGATGGGCGGTGGCGCACGCGGCACCATCCTCGGCAGCGAGGACCGCATGGAAATGGGCCGTCGGCCCAACGGCATTTATGTTCCTCGTTTTCGTAACGTCAAGCAGAAGCATCCCGTAGTTATGCGTGGTTACGGTTTTCAGGGAGGCGGCTGGCGGCCGGACTGGGAGCGCGGCGCTACCCTGGCCGGGTTCGGCGCCGACTTCAAGCGGCAGCTGAGCAAGCCGGGTCCGTGGAT
>QIAS01000213.1:0-1464 GCA_003225615.1 Acidobacteriota bacterium
GCCGATTCCTTCCTGAGCCCGTGATCCATTCCGCCCTGCACAATGCCGAACAGAGCCTGGGAAGAGCCGGCTTCCGGTCTTCGATTTCCGACTGTTGGGTTGCATTGCCGGGCGCCGGACGCCGCATGCCGGACGCCGGACCATGGCACTTCCTCTTTATGCTGCTCAAAATACCGCTTGCTCCTTGCCGCCCAGCGTAGCGTTAATTCCATTGATTGCTGCATGCGCGCCCGCTCCGCCGGATATTCCGTACACTCGTCGAATGCCATGATGATGTCGGCGCCGAGCCCGATCTGCGCCGACATGGCACTTTCTGGCGTAAAGAGGTGCGATGACCCATCGAGATGCGAGCGGAAGGCCACTCCCTCCTCACTCACCTTGCGTAGATCGTTCAAACTGAAGACTTGAAATCCGCCTGAATCGGTGAGGATAGCCCGCGGCCATGCCATAAAACGATGCAATCCGCCCAGTTGCTGGACGGTTTGTACTCCGGGTCGAAGATAAAGGTGATAAGTGTTCCCCAGCAGAATCTGAATGCCAAGTTCCTCGAGCAAATCCTGTGGCACGCCCTTGACGGAAGCGAGGGTACCCACGGGCATAAACACCGGCGTCTCGACTTCACCATGCGCTGTAATGAGCCGCCCTGTACGGGCCTTGCCAGTGTTAGCCTCGATTTCAAATTGCAGGGACACTGCTTGCGATTGTAAAGGAAGGCACCAGCCGCCACCGCGCGCTAAACTAGATTGGGTGGGGTGCTAATGCGAGATTGATTCGGAGAGACCAAATGGTGACCTCTAAAACGACCCCGCTGATCTTCGTACTGATCTCATGCCTAGGCTATGCCCAAACGATCTCTACGAGATTTCCTGGCAAGCAGTCCGAGCTAATCTCGCCGAACCGACAATACATCCTTCGTGATGTAGACAACAGCCCTGAAGCTCGACATTCAATCTTATTGGTGGACAGAACTACAGGTAGCATTCGTAAAGTCTACGAGTACACGAGGCACGTTGGGCTGATCTGGTCGCCGGATAGCAGCCGCTTTGCGCTCAATGATTACGCTGGGAGCGATTTGACAAACACATACATCGTCGCGACTAATGAAATCACCCCACGCATCGATGTGCAGCAGGAAATCTCCAACAAGGCCAGAGGCTTATCGGTCGGCCATCATGAGTACTTTGGTGTCGCGCGATGGTTGGACAATGGACGCGTTGTCGTGCACCACTGGGGCCATGGCGATAAAAACATGTTCTGCCGCTGCTACATCTACTCACTGAATGGTGCCGTGCAGACATGCCCAAAGCAGCTGCGGGGCAGCAACCCAGCACAATGTCAAGACATGACGCCCTAACCATCTACTTTGTGTGCGGAGTTTCCTGGAATCTTCAGACCGTCAGTCGGATGATCTTACTCTCCACCTTGGGACCTAGCACAACCAACCGGCCAACGGTTACCGGCAGC
>QIAS01000213.1:1500-2456 GCA_003225615.1 Acidobacteriota bacterium
AGTTTCTTGGTTGGGTATGTGAGTGTGCCCCGACACCACGATGCGAAGGCCTGCGGCTTCCGGCTTCAGATCAAGGTCTTGCAATCTGTGCAACACGTAAAGCGAGATGCCTCCGAGTTCCAGTACATCCGTTTCTGGGACCTTCTTCGCCCATGCCGCTCGATCCACATTACCCCGGACCGCCGTGACCGGAGCAATCTTCGCCAGTTTGTCGAGAATCTCCGGCGCGCCAATGTCTCCGGCGTGAACAATGTAGTCCGAACCTTCCAGAGCCGCGAGCGCCTGTTCGCGCAGCAGGCCGTGGGTGTCGGAGATAACGCCTATAGTTGCCATAAGCTCGCCATAAGCCACGTGCAACTTAGCTCATCAGGCGGTTGATGTCCGCATGGCTCGGTGCGCCTTCTATTGCGGAGTATGTTCCCGAAGTTCTCAGTTCCTCGGCAAGCCGCTTCAGCAGCCCCAAAGTCGCTCGCATCGGCCCAGAGCCCAAGCTCACCCTCGCCACACCAAGCTTCTCCAATTCCGGCACGGGCGGCGAGCCGGGCCCCGCAAGAATGTTCACGGGACACTTCACATCGCGCACGATGCGCCCGATCGTTTCGGGATCTTTCAATCCGGGGACAAAGACGCAATCGGCTCCGGCATCGCGAAAGGCGAGAACACGCCGCAGTGTCTCGTCATAGCGTGTCTCCGGCGCGCCGACCTGCGCCAGATAAACGTCGGTTCGGGCATTCAAGACCAGGAGCACGCCGGACTTCAGCGACGTCTCCCGCACCGCGCGAATTTTCTCCAGCTGCAACGGGAGCTCGACCAGGGGATGCGCGGGATCATCCGTGCCGTCTTCCAGATTCATTCCCACGGCGCCGGCCTCGATCACTTCTCGCGCGGTGCGCGCGGCATCTTCCGGGCGATCTCCATAGCCAGCTTCGACGTCCGCGGTAACCGGAACGTTTACC
>QIAS01000213.1:2462-6679 GCA_003225615.1 Acidobacteriota bacterium
ATCCGCGCCACCCGCGCCAGCATCTCTTCGCGCGAAATGCGTTGCCCATCGGGATATCCCAGCGAAAACGCCACTCCCGCGCTCGTTGTCGCAATCGCTCCGAAGCCGGATTCTTCCACGATGCGCGCGCTTGCCACGTCCCAAACATTGGGCAGTAAAAGGACCTGGCCGCGATGCATGGCGCGAAAGGTGTGTGCTCTTTCCTTTTGCACTGTTATGTCAGGCATGACTCTTTAGATCATCGATTGGCGATTCAGGACTTTGTTAATCGTGTCGCGCCATTCAGACCGCAGGCGCCCGCCTCATTTTGCATTTTTTGGCATCTTTGCCAGAAATTTTGCGACGTTAATGACCGCCCGGTTCACAGTTCCGCGGCCAATCTCCCGCCTGTCATCCCTGGCGGTTACACGCACGGTATAAAACTTTCCATCGAAAGACTCGAGCACTGCCTCAGCCTTGACCCTGGTCCCGATTCCGCTTGCCGCGCGGTGCTCGACGTGGATCGCGGTACCGACCGTGATCTCATCGCCTTCGCAATAAGGATGCAGAGCGTGAAATGCGGCGGTCTCCATGAGGCGGATCATGTCGGGAGTGGAGTAGACGGGCGGCAGCTCGGGGTGATGCGCGGTCAGCGTGTGCTGGAATTCAACCGTCTCTTCGGCCTGGGCGCGTGCACCGATGGGAATGGGTTTCACCATATTAAGAATTTCCAGAAAATAAGAAGCCCATGATTCTACCGAATCACGAGCTCGCTGTTGCTGAACGTGTTTTAGGCCGTCGGCTGCTGGTGTGTTCGGCGCAACTGAACCAGGGCGTAAATAGATGCGGCCAAAATAAGCGGAGAAGAATAGAAGCCGGGCATGGGCCTGGGAAAGCGAATTGATGTCAGAGTGTGGCCGAGGATGGTTCCCGTAGTGTGTCCCAGCCCGTTCAGCAACATGATGATGGCGAAAAAATAGAATAGCGGCCGCATCCAGCGTGATCCGTGAAACACCAGCGGCGAAAGCGCCAGCAGAATAAGGAATCCCACAATCAGTCCCGTCAACCATTCCCGGAAGCCAAACGTCGGCATCGGCCAGAAACCGAGTTTGTCGCGGAGGCCGATGACGGTTGGGTTGTAGACAGAGAGAAAGCCGGTCAGCGCTTCATCGGTCACATGGACTGCTAGCGAGAGACATAGCAAGACCCAGGCAATGCCCAATTGCCTGTTGGACGCGACTGGTTGTCGCAGAGGCCTGGTAGCCGCCGTACTCATGGCGCACCTCCTGCTTGTCGGCACAGTATTATCACAATTCTATCCGCGAGTCTGTGCCCTGCAACTAACTTGTTAGAATAGACACAGGTATCTTTGATCGTGTGGGGCTTTCGTCTGTAAATGCAGTTCACAGAACAGTTCGACGTTGTAGTAGTCGGCGCCGGTCACGCCGGATGCGAAGCGGCCATGGCTGCCGCCCGCATGGGCCTGAAGACCGCGCTCTACACGCTTAATGTCGACCTGATTGCGCAGATGTCCTGCAATCCCGCGGTCGGCGGAATCGCCAAGGGGCATCTGGTTCGCGAGGTCGACGCGCTCGGCGGCATCATGGGCGAGGTCACCGACGCGGTGGGTATCCAGTTCCGCCTGCTCAACACCTCGCGCGGTCCGGCAGTCTGGTCGCCGCGCGCCCAGTGCGACAAACAAGCCTACCGCCTCAAGATGAAGGAAGTGCTGGAATCGCAGCCCAACCTGAAAATCAAGCAAGCCGAAGTAGCGGATTTAATCGTGGAAACGGCCGACCGTGCCTTGCCGGGAGCCGGGGGCCGGGAGCCGGGAGCCGCACTTTTCGCCAATGGAGTTAGACTTCGCGACGGCCGTACCGTTCGCGCCGGCGCCACTATTATCACCACCGGCACTTTTCTCAATGGGCTCATCCACTGCGGCGAGCAGCAATATCCTGCAGGACGATCCGGCGAACCGCCAGCAGTACTTCTTGGCGAAGCGCTGAAGAAATTGGGGCTGCGCGGTTGCCGGCTCAAGACCGGAACGCCGCCGCGGCTCGACGGCCGAACGATTGATTGGTCGCGTTTCACAGTACAACCCGGCGATTCCGATCCCACGCCTTTTAGTTTTCGTACCAAGCGCGTGGCGCATCACGACCGGCAGGTGCCCTGTTACATTGCCTTCACCACCGAGGAAACGCATCGCATCATCCGCGAAAATGTGCATCGCTCTCCGATGTACAGCGGGCAGATTAAGTCGATTGGCCCGCGGTACTGCCCCTCCATCGAAGACAAAATCGTCAAGTTCCCAGACAAGCAAACGCATCAGCTTTTTCTTGAGCCCGAGGGCCTGAACACGCACGAAATTTATGTGAACGGGATGAGCACGTCGCTGCCCGTCGATGTGCAACTCGCCATCATCAAGTCTGTTCCTGGTCTCGAAGCCGCGGAGATGCTCCGGCCCGGCTACGCCATTGAGTACGACTCGATCGATCCCACCGAACTGGAGCGAACGCTCGAAACAAAGAAGATCCACGGGCTATTCCTTGCCGGCCAGATTAACGGCACCAGCGGATACGAAGAAGCAGCCTGCCAGGGAATCATGGCCGGCATTAATGCCGCTTTGAAGGTAAAGAGCCAGCCCCCGCTCATCCTCGACCGGACGGAAGCCTACACCGCCATACTGATTGATGACCTGATCTCGAAAGGCACAAACGAGCCCTACCGCATGTTCACCTCGCGCGCCGAGTTTCGCCTGCACCTGCGCATTGACAACGCGGACCGCAGGCTGACGCCGCACGGGCGCAGGGTTGGCCTCATCAACGACAGGGCCTGGACTGACTTTCTCGCCAAGCAGCAGCGGTTGGACACGATGAAAGACTTGCTGGAGAAAATCAAGCTCAGTCCTGCGATGTCAGAAAAAATACAAGCGTTCGCCACAGAACAACTCGTGGCGCCACGCCACGCCGAGCCGAGTTCCGCTTATTCCGACGTACTCGAGAAGCCTGACGAAATACAAGTCCCGACTACTTCAGTTCCAGAGCCGGATCTTTCCTCTGCGCTCGGTCAGCCACTGGCTCAACTCCTTAAACGCCCTGAAGTGCAAATTGAATGCCTCGTGCCTGTCCTGCTAGATCAACTCCCTGCATTCTTCGAGAGAGGTACTGCCCACTTGTCACAAGAAACGGGCCGCTTGTCCTCGGAAATTCGCAACGAACTCAAATCGATCGAAACAGAAATCAAATACGCCGGCTACATGCAGCAACAGCAGCGTGCCATCGATCGGTTGAAGAAATCCGAGCAGCGCAATATTCCTGACTGGTTTGACTATCGCTCGGTCAGCGGCCTTTCCCGGGAAATGCAGGAGAAGTTGGCGCGAGTTCGGCCCCGCACCATCGGCCATGCCTCGCGCATTCCGGGTGTCACCCCGGCGGCCGTCTCGCTGGTGAACGTGTACATCGAGATCCAGGCAAAGCGCCGCGAGCAGGCGGCGGCTCTTTAACGTTGCCTTCTCGGCGAACTCTGCGAGACCTCGGTGGACTTGGCAGTTAAGAGCTTTTGACCGTAGAGATCACAGAGTCAGCGCTGAGGCCGCAGAGAAACACTCTTCAATCGCCCCGTTATCCATCCGCTGTGTTTTAATCACCGCTATGTCTCTGAATGCCCGCCAGCATTTTCCTGGCCTGCTCGACAAAACTTTTCTTGACGCCGCCTGTGTCTCACTGGCCCCGCGGCCGGCGGTTGAAGCTATTGAGAAATTTCTGGGGCTCGCCATGGTTTGTCCGCTGGACTCATCCACCCATCACCACATCTTTATGGACGAGATGCGCGCCGCCGCCCGTCCCGCTGCCGCCCGGCTTATCCACGAGGATGAAATAGCACTGGTAGAAAGCACCACCCACGGCCTATCGCTGGCAACGCAAGCGATTGCTCTAGAATCCGGCGACCGGGTCCTGATCTCTGATCTGGAGTTCCTAGAGGTCGCAGTTCCCTGGGTTCAGAAAACCGGGAAAAAGGATGGCATTCAAATCGATGTTGTCCCCAATCGCAATGGCGAAGTTCGCGTCGAAGATTTTGCGGAACGCCTGACCCCGCGGACGCGTGTGGTCGCCGTCAGCACGGTGCAGTGGACGAACGGCTACCGCCTCGACCTGGCTGCCTTGAGCCGTCTGTGCCGTGAACGAGGGGTCTGGCTGGTGGTGGACGCCATCCAGCAACTCGGCGCCATCCCGCTCGAT
>QIAS01000214.1:0-496 GCA_003225615.1 Acidobacteriota bacterium
CTCATGTGAGTTTGCTCCGCGATTCTATCCTCGTCGTCCGCGGGGCGCTTAGGGCAGCTGTAGACATGACGGGCCTCTGCCAATTTTTCGGTCCTGCCATCTGCGGCTGCCCCAACTTCTTGGAATGCTGTTTCAGGCCGGGATTTCGGTCGTCCCTACGGGACTTCGCATGTTTTTCGAAGTTTACCCAGCGCTGAAGCGCGGGGCTATTATCGCGATGCCCCTCCGGGGCTGATCTTGGAACGTGAACACGTTCTTCGCTCTAACGTGAACACGTTCTTCGCTCTGAAGATGCGCTTTGCGTCAGAAAATGCGTCTTTCACTCTGACGATCTGCGCTCGCCTCTGAAGACTGCGCTCGCCTCTGAAATGCACCCTTGGCGCCAAGGTCTTGCAGGCGGTCCAATCAGGCAGCCTTACGTTCGGAAGGCTCCGCTTGTTTTTCTTTGACGTCTTCTTCTTTGGCTTTGATCTCGATGTTCTCGTGCTTAATGTCG
>QIAS01000214.1:598-4875 GCA_003225615.1 Acidobacteriota bacterium
AGCAGTATTCGCAGGTAAAAAGGTAAAAAAATTTGCGGGTGGAGAGGCGCGGGGCTCGCTTGCTTTGCCGCTGGCAATATTCGCGGGGCTCGCGGAAAACTTCTTCGTGGGTGATGGTCCAGGCAACCGAGGCGATGGGAATGGCTAACACGAGCAGCCAGGCGACCTGCAGGCTGAGAGACATTGTGAGTTCGATGCGGAGATAGTTCAGAGGTTTGGCCGGGTCGGGCGTGCTGGTATGCTTTGCACTCATGGTTATGGACAGAAGAACTTTTCTGAAGGCGATGAGCTGCGCCGTGGCGGGCGCGGGGGCGAACGCCGGTTTCTTCGAAAATGTGCGGGGGAAGGCGCAGGAGCGCAACGTTAAGAATTGGGTGTGGATCACGATCAATGCGGAGCGGTCGGATGACGAGTGGAAGCGGGGTTTCGCGCGAATGCGTGAATCCGGGGTGCAGGCGATTCTTGCGGAAATTTATGACGGACGGAATGCGTACTTTGGCAGCGCGCGTTTGCCGGTCAAAACCGATCTGTTGAGCAAATTTCTACGGTTGGGGCGTTCGGCGGGACTCGAGGTCCATGCCTGGATGTGGTCGATGCCCTGCATGATTGACGAGATCATGAAGAAGCATCCGGACTGGTACAACGTCAATGCTAAGGGCGAATCAGCGGTGGATAAGCCCGCATATGTGGACTATTACAAGTTTCTCGATCCTGGACGGCCCGAGGTGCGGGAATGGGTGCAGGGAACGGTTAAGGAGCTGGCGAGTATTGCGGAGTTGACGGGGATTCACCTGGATTACATTCGGCATCCCGATGCGATTTTGCCTTCGGGACTTTGGGCGAAATACAAAATCGTTCAGGACAAGGTCTATCCGCAATACGACTATGGATACAGTGAGTACGAGCGGAATAGTTTCAAGAAGAAATATGGTGCGGACCCGCTGGCGATGAATGATTCCCAGCTTGAAAGTAAATGGATGCAGTTTCGGCTCGACATGGTCACTGACCTGGTGAATGAGTATCTGGTGCCGGCGGCGCACGCCAAAGGGAAGATGATTACGGCTGCGGTATTTCCGGGTCCGACACTGGCGCGTCAAATGGTGCGTCAGGATTGGGGACGCTGGAGGCTGGATGGGTTTTTGCCCATGTTGTACAACGTGTTTTATCAAGCTGGACCCGACTGGGTGAAGGAGCAGACGCGGGAAGGCGTGGCGAGCGTCCGCAAACCGGTTTACAGCGGACTGTTCGTGCACGAGATGGATGACGGGGCCTTCGTCAAGACGGCGCAGCTGGCGCTGGAAGGCGGGGCTTCGGGAATCTCGGTGTTTTCTCTGGATGGAATGAATGATGCGAAGTGGGATACGTTACGACGGATCACGCAGACCAATGTGAAGCACAGCTAGTCGCGATCGCGAAGGTGGCTGGGTTTGCGTGCTACAATCCGGCCCCTGCATGTCTTCTGCCCTGCCGATCGCGGTGAGTGAGCGGGAGCGCGTTACGCCTGCTCCGCCGTCGTCTGGCCGACTGCTCTCGCTGGATCTTCTTCGCGGCGTCACCATTGCCGCCATGATCCTGGTCAATAATCCCGGGGACGAGCAGGCGGCTTACTGGCCGCTGCAACATGCCAAGTGGAATGGGTGGACTCCTACTGACCTGATTTTCCCCTTTTTCATGTTTATTGTGGGCGTGTCGTTAGTGTTTTCGTTTTCGTCGCGGCTGAAGCGGGGCGAGTCGCGGGAACAATTGATGTGGCACGTGTTGTGGCGCGGAGTCATCCTTTTTGCACTCGGGCTATTCATCAATGGATTTCCCAATCGCTTCGATCCGTCAGTGCTGCGGATTTATGGGGTGCTGCAGCGGATCGCAGTGTGCTATGTGATTTCCGCGGTGGTGGTGTTGTGGTCGGGAACGCGGGGGCTCGTCATCACGATTGTCACGTGCCTTGTGGGCTACTGGTTGATCATGCGTTTTGTTCCGGTGCCGGGGTTCGGAGTGCCGGGGCGAGATATTCCGTTTCTTGATCCGGACCGCAATTTGGCGGCTTGGCTGGATCGCAAGCTGTTGTTCGGCCATTTGTACGACCACACTCGTGATCCGGAGGGCGTGCTGAGCACTATCCCGGCAGTCGCGACGCCTTTGCTCGGCGCGTTGGCAGGCCAATGGCTGCGTTTGGAGCGTAGTGCGCGGGCCAAGGCTTGGGGGCTGCTGGCTTTCGGGATTCTGGGACTGGCTGCGGGTGAATTGTGGAATGTGTGGTTTCCGATTAACAAGAACCTTTGGACCAGTTCTTTTGTCCTGTTCACGGCGGGGTTCGCGCTGGTTTGCCTGGCGCTTTGCTACTGGATTTTGGACATCAAGCAATGGCGTGGATGGGCGACTCCGGGGTTGGTGTTTGGAATGAATGCGATTGCCGCTTACTTTTTTGCTGAAATCGTGGCCCATCTCGTTGATCGAATTAAGCTCGACATCGCGGTCGGCAGATTTAGTTTGCAGGAGATGATTTACAACCGCTGGTTTGAACATCTTGGCCGGCCGGCTGATGCATCGCTGATCTATTCCCTGGTATTTGTGGCTGTTTGCTGGGCGGCGATGTGGGGGCTGTATCGGCGGAAGATTTTTTTCAAGATCTGACATGAATTGTTGATTGTTGATTTTTGATTGTTGAATGAAAGCCGAATTTATTGGAGGCAGGTAATACATGCTACGTCGTCGGAGCATTGTTTTATTCGCAGCGATTTTTCTTAGTGTTCAGATTGGCTGGTCGCAGAGCAAGCTTTCTACTCATTGGGAGGAATTGACGGCAGCCGATTTTCGGACTGGTATTCATCAGGCGCAGGGGACGTGCCTGTTGCCGTTTGGGATTCTGGAAAAACATGGGCCGCATCTGCCGCTGGGGACTGATCTGCTGAATGTGCGCTATGCGGCGCTGCATGCGGCGGAGCAGGAGTACGCGGTGGTGTTTCCAGAGTATTACTTTGGGCAGATTTTTGAGGCCAAACATGAGCCCGGGACCGTCGCCTATAGCGCGCCATTGCAGATGCAACTTTTGCAGGAGACTACCGACGAGATGGCGCGCAACGGGTGCAAGAAGGTGATTATCGTCAACGGGCATGGCGGGAATGAGCACTTGCTGCCGTTTTTCGCGCAGACACAATTAGATAAGCCGCACGATTACGTGGTCTACGTTGTGGCTACTGGCGAAGCTCCGCCGGGCGGGCCGCCGCATAAGAGCAGTGCGGTCAACTGGCATGCGGGAGAATCGGAGACTTCACATACGATGATTTCGCGGCCTGACCTGGTGCATTTGGATCGGGCGGCGAGCGAGTCGGGGGCGGATCAGAAGCGGGTCAATCTTCCGGAGAACGTGTACACGGGAATCTGGTGGTATGCGCGGTTTCCTTATCACTACTCGGGCGAAGGTGCGGTCGCGACCCGGGAACTCGGTGAGTACGACATGAAGGCTTGGGTGAATAGCATTGTGACGGCGATTCGGGCGGTGAAGGCGGACCAGGAAAGTTTGAAGTTGCAGAATGAGTTCTATGAGAAGAGCAAGCATCCGCTGGAGACGCAGCCGTAGGGGGGAAGGCTCTAGGCTCTAGGATCTGGGCTCTCGGCTTTAGGCGTCCGGTTTTCGGCAACAGGAATTGCGTCCTACAAATTGGGTTCGGGTTTCGTAAGGGATAGGTTCACATGCTTTTAGGGCGGGTTGTCCCCTGCAAGAAAGAATGGACTCGGATTTTTGCCGAGTCCACGCAATAGAGGTGCAACTTGAGCGAGTTGCGCTAGCGGTTCACCTGCAGTTCGTTCAGCACTTGCTGCACGTTGGGGGTATTGGCTGCGATCTGCTGCGCTTCCTGGCGTTGGTCTGGTGATTTCACGCTGCCTTTCAAGGTGAGGACGCCGTTCTTGGCGTTAAAACGGATGTGTTCTTTGTCCAAGCCTTTGGAGATGAGGGCAGCTTTGTAGTTCTTTTCGATCGCGCTATCCATGTTGGAATTAATGTCTTTGGCCTGGGATTCGGCGCCTACCGGCTGGACACTGATTTCGTTGGCAATGATGCGATTGCCGGCGGCGGCCTGGGCGACTTCCTGGGCTTGCTGCTTGGCGTTTTCAGAGTGCAGCGTGCCGCTTAGCGTGATGGTGTTCTTGTCCTTATCTTCGTCGGCTTTGACGTCTTTCAGATCGGCTTGCTCGAGCGCCTTCTTGACATTGTCTTTGTAGGAGACTTCGTTGGCGTTGGTAGTGTTCGTTTTGGCGTTGGTAGTGTTCGTTTTGTC
>QIAS01000214.1:4946-6255 GCA_003225615.1 Acidobacteriota bacterium
ACTCCTTTGCGAGTTTGTGGTGTAGGTGACAAAGCGCACGGTTTATCCGCGCGCTTTGCCGAGGCCCAGAGAAGCCCTGGTTGAGGCTACTGGGGTTGAGTTTTGTCTTCTACTTTTTCCGCGCCCTGGCGTGTCTTTCTGGCGGCCTTGTGCGTGGCCCTTTTTGTTCCCCGTTTGACCTTGTGCCCGGTTTTCCTGGTGGCGCGTTTGGTGGAACGCCCAGCGTCTTTGACATCGCTCTTGACGCTTTGGTCCTGGTCTGAGGACTGCGTCCTCGGGAATGCAATCCCGACTAAACCGAACAACAACACAAGCACGGAAACAGTTTTCCAGTTAAAGCCCATTGGTCTCCTTCAAACTGTCGTTCGACGGCCAGTGATGAGGTTCACGATCAGCACGATGGCCGCGATTACGAGGAGCAAGTGAATCAAACTTCCGGCAACGTGGAAACTGAAGCCCAGAAGCCACATGATCAACAGAATTACAAAAATGGTCCAAAGCATAGTTGCTCACCTCCGATTTTGTCGAGCACTCTGCAACGACTGCCAGTGTAGGATCGCAGGGAAGCGAGCACCATCGGGTGGTTTATGTATAAGCAGTTACAGGGGTGGATAGCAGGGGTGGTTTCTACAGGTCTGAAGGGCGGGAATTCAGGGTAAGCCTGAGGTTCTGGCGGATTTGGGGCCAGCTCTATCACTTTGTTTTGCGGGCACTTGCGCGCTTCGCCGTGCGGAGTTCGTGCAACAGCCCTTTCCAGAACGGGGCGCCCACAACGCCGACCAGGAGCAGAGATCCGAACAGCAGAACGGCCTCCACGCTGGCTCGACCTTCGCGGGCCCAGTAGACATCGCGCAGATTGAGCCACAGTGCGAACTCATCCAGAGTCAAGGCCGCACCGGCTCCGTACAGCACAGACATTAGGCGACCCACGAGCAGGGAAGAGGATTCGCTCCCGGTCCCGATTTCTGCTACCCAGCCGTAACCCACTATAAGCAAGAGGAGGATTCCGATGACCAGGTGATGAATATGGCGTCCGCCCATGTGAATATCGTGAAAGGGGCCAATCTGCTCGTGAATGGACCATGCCAGAGCACGAACGCCGGCCGACGTGGCGCAGAAGCTGACGGTGGCGAGGAAGAGACGGCGGCGGGGACGGTCGGTAATGTGCTTGTGCAACAGGTCGCCGAGGCGGGTTTTGTGCAAGAGGAGAAGGAAGGTTGCGGTGAGGACCGCGACGAAAATCGCCAATATCCAGGCGCCGTTCATGCACAGGGGCCCCGCTTGCAGCCAGGAGCAGGTAGTTTAGTGT
>QIAS01000215.1 GCA_003225615.1 Acidobacteriota bacterium
GATCTGCTGAGCAGCAAATCGAAAAAAGTGGTGATCGACATGGCCCCTACCGGCCATGCCCTCGATCTTCTGCGCACTCCCGAGCGCATCCTCGCCTGGACCAGGCTTTTGTTGAAAACTCTGGCTGTCCACCGTACACTGGCACTCGCCCAGGATGCCGGCGTCAAAGTCGCGGAATTGGGCCACCGCGTCCGCGAGTTATTAAGTCTGCTGAAGAACTCCAAATACACCCGCATTCATACGGTTATGCTCGCCGAATATCTGCCGGATCGCGAAACTGAGCGCTTGATGAACGATCTCGAGAAACTCCAACTCTCCTCAAGATCGCTGTTCGTCAACCGCGTTCTTTTTCCCGAAGATATCGGCCAATGCCGGCGTTGCCACCATGCTCGCGCCTGGCAGTTGGCTACCCTAGCCAAATTGCGGCGCCGGTACCGTGCAGTTAATATTTACGTGATACGCAACTTCCCCAATGAAATCGCGGGTAAAAACGCGCTGCGCTCGTTCACAGGTGAGCTATGGCGAATGCAGTGAAACCGAAGCATCCCAGAGCGCGGGCGGAAGATAAAAAAGTCCTTTATTTGTATGGGATCACGAAATCTTCTGAGCCAGTCCCCCAGGTCCTCGGCGTCGACGATGTAGCGAAGATTGAACCCATCCCCTGTGCCGGCCTGGTCTGCTGGATAAGCCGTGTCCCCCACTCCGATTTCGCCGAGAACCTCGCGAAGAATATTGAAAATTTGGACTGGCTTGCTGCCATGAGTGTCCGCCACCAGCGCGCCGTCTCCGCCATCTCGGAGTCAGCTGAGATTCTGCCCGCACGCTTTGGCACGATATTTCTCGACGAGTCCTCCCTCAATGCCGACATCAAGAGCCGCAAATCAGCCTTGGAAGCTGATTTCAAGCGTATTCAAGGCAGTGAAGAGTGGGGTATCAAAGTATTCGCCTTGCCGCCCCGGACAATTCCATTGCCCGCCAACGTGCGTACGGGCAAAGACTACTTGCAGGCAAAATCTGCCATGCTGCGAAAACGGCCCACCCAGGAAGAGGACGAAGAGATCAAGAGTTTCGCCGAAGCCTTGAAGAAAATATCAGTGGCCACTGCCGAGAGCGGCAGCATCAGTGGAGGACGTCGCGATCTCCAGTACCAGGTATCGCTGTTACTCAAGAAAGCCAACCGCCAAAAACTCGAAGGCCTTTTGGGTCGCTTTTCCACTCAATGGAAGCAATCTCGAAAACTTGAGTGTACCGGCCCCTGGCCACCGTATTCTTTTGTCTCCCGGGGCATCCAATAGTTGCACTAGAACCCATGCCCGAATCCTCCACTAACGTTGTCATCGCCGGCGCAGACGAGAACGATGAGTTCACGCTTCTCGATCTTCTCGATCACGTCCTGAGCACCGGAGTGGTCATTCGCGGCAGCTTGATTATTTCCCTTGCCGGAGTCGACCTCGTCTATCTCGGCCTGGACGTCATCTTGTCCTCCGTAGAGACCGCTTTCCGCCAACTCCCGCAAGCGCGTTCCGTCTCTCGCGCCCTTCCCTCCAGCGCGCTTCCCAGGCGGAAACCCGGATAATCTATGCCGGTGCTTGCCTACTGCATCACGGAATTGGAGCCGCGGATCAACGTTCCAGCAACCGGCGTCCAGGGCAGTGCCATAAAGTCGCTTCAGGAGTCCGGCCTGCGCTGCTTTGTTTCAAATTACAGTGACCAGGCGTCCACCAAGCCAGTCCGCGAACTCGCTCTCACCTTCAGCCGCGTGCTTCAGGACATGTTTGGGCAGATCGCCATCATTCCGTTCTGCTTCCCAACCCTGCTTTCCAACGAGGCCGAGCTTTCCGCTTTCGTGCGCGAACGTGCTGCCCAGTACCATGAAGATTTGTTCCGGCTGCGCGATGCCGTGCAGATGGAAGTACAAGTCAATTTCCAGCAAGCCGATCCGAAAACCGGACTAACTAAACAATCCGGAAAGGACTACATGCGCGCCCGCCAGCTTCGCCACCAAAAGCTGGATGCCGCTGTCCAGGAGTTCCGCCGCGCGGGGCAGACCCATCTCCAGGACTGGCGCCAGCGCGACACCGCCACCGGCATCCGCGGTTTCGCCCTTGTCCCCCGCGCTGCCGTGACTGTTTTTCTCGAAACCATGAGGCGGGTAACGGTCCCCCCGGATCTCAATGCGCGCATCACCGGCCCCTGGCCGGCAACCGAATTTTTCGAGGAAAAGGAGAAGTAATGCCCGACGACGAATCACCCGACCAGCCCGAGCAGCCCGGTTCGGCCTATCCGTCTGATTCCCCAGCCGGCGTCTCGGGCCGCATTGAATGTTCCCCCGAGAACATCGAGCAAGGGCTTGCCAAACTGGTTTTGAGCCTCATTGAACTGCTGCACCAGTTGCTGGAACGCCAGGCCATTCGCCGGATGGAGGGCGGCTGCCTCACCGACCAGCAGGTCGAAGAAATGGGCGAGGCTCTCATGAAACTGGAGGCCAAAATCAACGAACTGGCTGCCAATTTCGGTCTCACCCCCGCCGATCTCAACCTCGACCTTGGTCCCTTGGGGCGATTGGTCGAGTAATGCCGGCCCGCCGCAGGCAACGATTCCGCTCCATTCCGAATCCAGGCCGCCGAATTCCGGTTTTTCGTCGAAATTCTTGATGAAATTGTTCGACGCCGCATTGACATTTTGCGAGCTGAACCGATAGCATCGTCGTTTCGGTTGAGGACTGGCAAGCTCACTCCCACTCCCCCGGGCTATCAGAAGACCTAATGGAAAGACCTACTGTCTCCGGCACGACTAACCTCGTAGACATCCTGGATCGCGTTCTGGACAAGGGACTGGTCATCGCGGGCGACGTGCGTATTGCCTTAGCCAACGTTGAGCTGCTCACGATCAGAATTCGTCTTCTAATCTGTTCCGTCGACAAGGCCGAGCAGATCGGGTTGAACTGGTGGAAATACGATCCTCATCTTACGATGCAGGAAGCGCCTTTACTCCCTCGTCGGCCTCCTCAGTCCAGGCGTTTGGTTACCGCCCGCAAAGCCGCCAAGACGGCGACCAGGAGACGCTGACTCTAGCCGCATAATTTAGGAGGATTCTTCATGGCAGTCGAACGCATATCGGGTGGGTCGAGCCTTATTGACGTGCTCGACCGCGTCTTAGACAAAGGAATTGTGATCGACGCCTGGGTTCGCATTTCGCTCGTCGGCATTGATTTGATCACCGTCGAGGCCCGCGTCGTTGTCGCCTCTATCGATACTTATCTGAAGTACGCCGATGCTGTCGGCATGGTGGGCCTGGTTTCGCGTCCGCAACTCGGCGCGGTCGTCGAAGAACCAGAGGTCGCGGTAGAAACTACGCGACGTGTGACCCGCGTACCTGCTCGTCGTACTCGCCGCCGTGTCTAGAATGGGGGTTTCCAGGGGAGTAGGCAATATGGCGAGTCCGCGGTTCCAAGCTAAGTCCGAAGTTCTCGTTCCCGCCGGATTGTCGAAACAATCGGCCGCGCTCCGCCTTCTTTCTGCCGAACGTTCGGAAGAAATCTTTCCCATTCTCCTTGAGGAAATCGTCAACCTCGGCTTCCCCAAAGCCATGATCCTGGAGGTTGATTTCGAACTCGGAGAAGTTAAGCCCACCGCATCGCTCAACTTCGATAAGCGAGAGTTGGACAAATTTCGGGCCTCCTTATGGGCCAGTGAAAATCCAATCATCTCCGTCCTGCAAAACCTGAATCCCTCAATCCTGCCCGCTGAGTCCTCCAACGGTCAGTCCCTCTACGCCTATCCCATGGTTTACCGCAGCCGCACTCGCTGCTGGGAAGCCGAAAGACAGCGCCGCAAGGACTGTCTCGCCATGCAGAATTTCCGCGTCTCCCGCAAGTTGCCTTTCGAGGAGCAGGTTTGTGCGGCCTGCGGAATGCGCGCTTATGCCACCCTCGTCGTGGCAAAACTTGGCAGGAACACCAACGAAGCGCAGCTGCGCGAATTTCGCAATTTGGCCGAACGCGCCAACGGATACCTCGCGCGTTTGTTCAAGGTGGAGCATTACTACAACCGCATGCGAGATATGGAAGTCACCATCTCGCGTTTGCGCGCAGTCATGCAGAGCATGCCCGACCCTGTCATTCTCACCGACAACCAGCATCGGGTGATAATTCAGAACCGCGCCGCCGAACGTTTCTTCCGCTTTCCCGAAGGCGTCAGCGAAGGCGGTAAGCGGGCCGTCGAGCTTAACAATCTTCTCTTTTCCGCCGCACTCTCCTCCATGGTTGTCAGCGCCACTTGTCGACGTGATGGAAGGCGAAGAAGTCCTGTTTGAAGCCGTCTGCGCTCCCACCTATAGCGCCGATGGAGTCCGTACCGGCATGGTCACCGTTATGCGCGACGTTACCGATCTTCGCCGCGCTGACCAGGAAGTCCGCGCCAATCTCGAGAAACTCCGCGCCGCCGAAGAGATTGTTCGCCAGGATCGCGACCGTCTCAACCTGGTCATCGAAAATGTCGGCGATCCTATCGTCGTCGCCGATAATGCCGCCAAGATTGTCATGCTCGATCCCCTGGCCAAGGAACTGGTCAGCTTCGCGGAAAATCCCAAGAGTCCCCAGGTCGTGAAGAACCAGGCGAAGCTGGATGCTTACTTAACCTCGTTTACCTTTTCCTTCGCCGACAAAGAGAACAAGTCAGTGCACCTTTTCAACCCTGGTAGCGGCACCGAAGTCGAATATGCGGCTCGCTCCGGCAAAATTTACGATGCTCGCGGACAGGTAGCTTATACGGTCACGGTCCTCCGCGACTTCTCGGCCTGGAAGAAGCTTGAGCAACTTCAACTCGAACGCCGCATGCTCGAGATGGAAAAGTTCGCCGCCACGGGGCGTCTTGCCGGCACCATCGCCCATGAAATTAACAACCCTTTGGAAGCTATTAAGAATGCCATCCACCTGCTCGGGGGCACGGTGGATCCCAAGTCGCGTCCCATTTATGACGTCTTAAAGACCGAGACTGAGCGGGTAACCCGCATTGTCCGCCAGATGCTGGGCCTCTACCGGAATACAGTTCAGCTCGGCACTTTCGATCTCAACGCCGTTGCCGAAGATACCCTCGCCCTTTTCGGACGCCCACTGGCAAAAATCGGTGTCACCGTGGACAAGCGGTTGGGCCAGATTCCTCCTATTAAGGGTTCCGCCGACCAATTCCGCCAGCTGCTTTCTAATCTCGTAGTCAACGCCCGCGACAGCATGTCCGACGGCGGCAAACTGATTATTCGTACCAAGGAGATTCGCAGTTCCACTGGCTTACATAGCTGGCTAAGCCTGATCGTCGGCGATACCGGAACTGGCATTCCCGCCGATCTGCAGAAATCCATGTTCGAGCCCTTTGTCACCACCAAGGGAGAAAAGGGGACCGGCCTGGGCCTTTGGATTGTCAAAGGCGTAGTCGAAAATCATAATGGTCGCATCAAAGTCCGCAGCACTGTTGGGAAGGGAACGGTGATCAGGCTCCTGTTCCCCGTTTCGCGTTAAAGCGTTGGGCATTGCTTTGAGTGATGGTAGTGGCGTTGATTAAACGGGTACTTAATCGTGGCGAAGAGGGAAAAAAATATGCCGGTCAAAACCATGCGCACGGCGCGCAAGAGCACCGGTAACAACAGGGAAGACTTGCACGTCAGAATAGGGGAAGCCTCCCACACTGCCGAAACTGTTCCGGGAGAAGGCGGCCGCTATGTCTACGGCATCGTTCAGACTAAGGACCACATGAATTTCGGCAAGATTGGCATTGGGGGCGCCGGAGAACCGGTTTACACCGTCAACTACCTGGACATTGCCGCCGTGGTCAGCAAAACTCCAGTCGCTATCTTCGACCCCACGCGCGAGAACGCCCTCGCGCACGAGCACGTCATCGAAACCGTGATGAAGAATCACACCATCATCCCCATGAGCTTCGGAACCGTTTTCCGCACGGACGACGATATCCGCGAAGTCTTGAAGGGTATTTATGCATCCCTC
>QIAS01000216.1:0-4193 GCA_003225615.1 Acidobacteriota bacterium
GAATATCGAAATCCACTTGTGCGCCGACCGCGCCTAGCACAGTCTGCCGCACGCCCGTGCTGCGATGCACTTCGAATCCCAGCTTCACCAGGTGCTCGATCACCTGCTGAATCTGTTCCTCCCCGGCGGATTCTTGCATGGCAACAATCATAGAAAATTGGCTGATAGCTACTAGTCATTCACGTCAGAGTCCAGCTCGGTATCCGACGCCGTGGCCGACTTTGACGCGGGCACGATCTCATCCTTTTGCAGCTTGCGCATCACATCCATGATGCGCTCATAGATCTGCGCCAGATCCCGGCCGGGCAGTGGCCCCTGATTTACCTCTTGGACGTTGGCAAACACAATCCGTTCGCGTTCCGGCTCATAAATTGGCAAATTCGTATTTTTCTTCAACCGGCCAATCTCGCGTGCCGCATGGGCCCGCTGATTGAGCAATTCGACCAGCTTGCGGTCGATCTCGTCGATCTTCTTACGCCAGTCTGCGATGTCCATGGAGCTTTCAGCCATCCGCTGCGGCGATCAGAACGCCTTCAACGCTCTCAGCGCCAATGCAGAAGTCAGGGGTTGCGAGCAGACAGCTTTACCTGCCCGCCTTTCTGGCTGACTGCTGAGCCCTGTGAGCTGTGAGTTGCTTCACGAATTGTGCCACAGCTTCGGGCTCGCGTCCGCGATTTCGTTCAATGGTTTCGACAATGGCGCTGCCCACGACTCCGGCCTCGGCAAACTCGCCCACTGCGGCAAACTGCTCCGGCGTGGAGATGCCGAAGCCTACCGCGATCGGCAATTTTGCGTACTTGCGAAGGCGCTGAACCAGATTGCGAGCGTCGTCAGGAAGCTGTTTGCGCGCCCCCGTCACGCCGGTGCGAGAAACGGCGTATACAAAACCTCGCGATTCCGCCGCAATATGCTTTAGACGTTCGTTGGTGCTGGTTGGTGCGGCGAGAAAGATTGTCGCCAGGTCTCGTCGCCGCATCTCCCGCAGGTATTCGCCGGCCTCTTCGAGAGGCATATCCGTGAGCAACGCCCCATCTATGCCTGCGCCCTGCGCTGCGGCACAAAATTTGGCTACACCCAGCCGCATGACGGGATTCAAGTACGTAAAAACAATAAGGCCGACCTGCGAAGCTTTGCGAATCTGCGCCGCCAGCTCGATTACCTGCTCCAGCGTGGTACCCTGCCGCAAAGCGCGCTCACTGGCCCGCTGAATGACCGGCCCATCCGCCAATGGATCGCTGAAGGGCACACCCAACTCGATCACGTCGGCACCAGCATCAATGGCCGCGAGCACGATCTCCCGCGTAGTCGCCAGATCCGGATCACCACAGGTCACATAGGCAACGAGCGACGGCTTTTGGGGAAAAGCGAGCATGGAAAAAAGTACCAGTACGGTTTACGAAACCAAATCTTCCAGCTGTCTAACTTCGCTCAGCCAACTAAAAGATTCTCAACGCCAAATCACAAAACGGGCATCACTACTGGCAACCTACTTCGTCAATCGTACTTCGCTGCTTGGTCAATCAAGCTTAAGGCTCTCCCTTAGAATTCCCATATCCTTGTCCCCCCTCCCGGAAACATTTACGATCACGATCTCTGACTTCTTCATCTTCGGGGCGCGTTTGGTCACTTCCGCGACGGCATGAGCAGACTCCAGCGCGGGGATAATTCCTTCGAGTCGCGCCAGCACGGTGCAGGCTTCCAGGGCTTCCGCGTCGCATGCCGGAACGTATTCGGCGCGGCGTGTATCCTTGAGCCACGCGTGCTCCGGCCCAATGGAAGGATAGTCGAGTCCCGCCGAAACTGAATGGGTCGTAGCAATTTGGCCGGCATCGTCCTGCAGAACGTAGGAATAAGTACCCTGCAGCACGCCCGGCGACCCACCACGGAAACGTGCAGCATGTTCGCCCAGTTGCTCCCCACGCCCACCGGCTTCCACGCCAATGAGTCGCACCTTCTTATCCTTGAGAAACTCGTGGAAAATGCCGATGGAGTTGGAGCCTCCGCCGACGCAAGCGATGATAGCGGACGGCAGCTTGCCCTCAGCCTTTAAAATCTGCGCTCGCGCCTCGCGCCCAATGACTCTGTGAAAATCCCGCACCATGGTTGGATAAGGATGCGCACCCAGCACGCTGCCCAGCAGGTAATGCGTGGTACGAACGTTGGTGACCCAATCGCGCATGGCCTCATTGATGGCATCCTTCAGCGTGCGCGACCCGGAATCCACGCCGCGCACTTCGGCCCCCAACAGGCGCATGCGGAAGACGTTGAGTTCCTGCCGGCGCATGTCTTCGGTTCCCATGTAGACCACGCATTCGAATCCAAACAGCGCGCATACAGTAGCGGTAGCGACGCCGTGCTGGCCTGCACCCGTTTCCGCGATGATGCGCGGCTTGCCCATGCGCTCGGCGAGCAGCGCCTGTCCCAGGCAATTGTTAATTTTGTGTGCGCCGGTATGGAGCAGGTCTTCGCGCTTCAGATAAATTCTGGCCCCGCCGAGTTTTTCCGTGAGGCGGCGGGCAAAAAAAAGAGGCGTGGGCCGCCCGGCATAATTGTGCAGAAGATCGGCAAGCCTCTGCTGGAATTTGCGGTCGCGGCGCGCCTTCTCGTACTCGCGCTCCAGTTCCTCCAGCGCCGCCATCAGGGTTTCTGGGACATAGCGTCCTCCGTAGACACCGAAGCGACCCGGCACCGTGGCTGCTGTTTTACTGGCTTTCGAGATGGGAACGCTAGCCATTGCTAAGCAAGTTTGTCCGCTTCGCGTACCGCCCGAACGAAGGCTTGAACTTTTCTGGAATCTTTCTTGCCAGGCTTAGCTTCTACTCCGGAAGCAACGTCGACACCATACGGCTGGAAAAACTTCACAGCCTCGCCCACGTTTAGAGGAGTCAGGCCGCCCGCCACAATAACAGGAACCGTCAAGCTCAATCCCTGAATCACGCCATGCGCCCTTTTCCAATCAAACGTTTTACCCGTGCCGCCGGGTCTCTCGCTGGAACCGGAATCCAGCATAATTGCGTGGAGGATCCTGGTCTGAATCAATACATCTGCCTGTGACAGTTCGTCCGCTGGAAGCGCCATGATCAACTTCGGAGAAATGGCATTTCCGTTAGCGCTGACCAGGTCCTCCACGTGCTCCCAAGTCCTGGTATAGAACTGGACGGCAGTAAGTTTTACCTGTTCGACGACATCGCGAATGTGTTTAAAGGAGTCATCCACAAACACTCCTACCTTTTCCACGTACGCTGGCAGTTCTGTGACGATCTCCCGTGCCTTCTCCGGATCAATGTTACGCGGGCTTTTATCGTAAAAGACAAACCCTAGCGCGTCGGCGCCGGCTTCGACAGCCAACTGCGCGTCGTCGAGATTCGTCGTCCCACAAATCTTGATCCAAGTCATGAAAACAGCTAAGTCTAGCTAAAGCCCCCTTCACCTGCGTGTCGCCACGGCCGATTGCTCCCGATGCGCCACGGTCATGAGCGTTCGCAGGGCCTCACCCGGCGACGCCGCCTTCATCAGCGATTCTCCGATCAAGAAGGCGTGATAGCCCGCGGCCCGCAACCGCGCAATGTCGTTCCCGTTCTGGAGGCCACTCTCCGCGACGCGCACGACATTTGTTGGAAACCGCACAGCAAGCCGAAACGCTGTGTCCAAGCTCACCTTGAACGTGCGCAGATCACGGTTGTTGACGCCGATGAGGTCGCATCCGCAATCCAGGGCACGCTGCAGTTCCAGCTCGTCATGCGCCTCGCACAAAACGTCCAAGCCAAGTTCGCGGGCGCGCTTGGCCAAAGCAGGCAATTCCGCCTGCGACAATGCAGCCACAATCAGCAACACGGCATCGGCCCGATTGGCGCGCGCTTCCAGTAATTGAAACTCATCTACGATGAAGTCCTTCCGCAAGCAGGGCAACTGCGTCACTTCCGAGGCCTGGCGCAAATTCCCAAGCGATCCCTGAAAGAATTCTTCATCGGTGAGCACCGACAGGGCCGCTGCGCCTGCTGCTTCGAGCTCTTTGGCCAGCGACCGCACCTGAAAATCCGCACGGATAAGTCCTTTCGACGGCGATGCCTTTTTCAACTCAGCGATAATTGCAATGCCCGATTCGGCTCTCTTGGATAGCTTGCTGCGAAATTCCCGAGGCACATGCTCACTAGCCTGGCGCTCCAGCACACGCAGATCGGCGCTGCGCCTGG
>QIAS01000216.1:4313-4821 GCA_003225615.1 Acidobacteriota bacterium
CCCCGCTGATTGCGGGAACCCTGTCCTGCGCACCGATTGCCCTGCCGGCAAGGCGTCCCGCAGTTCGCGAAGCGTACGTTTGAATATGGGATGCCGCTGCTCGGGAGCAATTTCCACCAACGGTTCCAGCACGAACCGGCGTTGGTGCATGGCGGGATGAGGGATGGTCAGGTCTTTAATATCGATAACCGAACTTCCGAACAGTAGAATGTCGATGTCAATCGTGCGCGGGCCCTTCTTTGATTCACGGCGGCGCCCCATCTCCTGCTCAATTTGCAGGATCGAGGAAAGGAGTTGTTTGGGCATCTTCTCGGTTTCGAGAGCCAGGGCGCAATTCAGAAACCACGGCTGGGCCACAAATTCCACTGGCTCGGTTTCATAAAACGACGAAACTTTCTGCACACGGCCGATTGTGCCCAGTCGCGATATGGCCTGGCGAAGGTTCGCCTCGCGATTACCAACATTGGAGCCGAGTGAGAGATAGACGAGTTTGCGCACGAAACTATAG
>QIAS01000216.1:4924-5418 GCA_003225615.1 Acidobacteriota bacterium
ACCAACCATGTACTCACTTGCTGCCATCGAAACGGTGCAAGCTCGGGGAGGGTTGGATCAGTGCGTCTCTATACGAAGTTGGGTTCAGGGCTGGTATTACTTGCTGTGCTGACCTTAAGCAGTTGTAGCGGAGTGGGAAGTAATCGGCCTTCCGTGCCGGCGCCCCCATCTTCAGTGCAGTTGACTGTTTCCAAGACAGGGGCGGGCGCCGTAACCAGCAATCCTGCTGGCATTAACTGCGGTTCAACTTGTACCGCGAGTTTCAACAGTGGCACCACGGTGACGCTAACCGCCACGCCCAGCGCAGGCAGCGTGTTCGCCGGCTGGTCCGGAGCTTGCTCGGGCACAGGTCCTTGCAGCCTTACGTTGAGTGCCGCGACTTCTACCGCCGCCACTTTCAATGCCGCGGTCACTGGGTCCTTACAATCCATCAATCACATCATCTTCATGGCCCAGGAGAATCGCGGCTTCCTGCAGTACTTTGGCGCTTTGCC
>QIAS01000217.1:0-4809 GCA_003225615.1 Acidobacteriota bacterium
TGTGGATAAAAGAGGTAAATGGGGGCCCGCAGGTAACAGGCTGTGGCGCGGGTGCGAGCCCTTGGCAGCCCTTATGCGACGCTGCAAATTCCGGCTGCACAAACACCGACAACACCACGGAAGCGCTGCGCTATGAGTCGCAGTTGGGAGAAATTCTGAGGGCCGCCAAGATTCGCTGGCCTAACCTCAAGATGGCTTTTCTCGCTAGCCGAATTTACGGTGGCTACGCCCCTCTGACCACGAATCCTCCACCGGTGAGTCCCGAACCGTACGCTTACGAGTATGGCTACTCGGTGAAATGGGAAATTCAGGCGCAAACTAACCAGATCAGGACTGGGACTGTGGATCGTGTTGCCAGAGATCTTAACTACAACAATGGTACCGTTCCCTGGATCGCTTGGGGACCTTATTTATGGGCCAATGGGACTAATCCGCGCAGCGACGGCCTGGTTTGGTGCGACGGACAAGCTGGCGCGCCCTGTAATGGTGAGATCGATTTCCAGTCTGACGGAACTCATCCCAACGCGCAGGGCATTGGCAAGGTTTCGAATTTGCTCATGTGTCTTCGCCATATTCCCCTTGGTTTTGAGACCTGACGTACGCGGCCTCGTGGTCGGGACATTGGAACTGCAAATCTTCATCTAAGTTTTCTCCTGAACTAAACCGGTCAGTATGCGCGGCCATGGCGAACATTAAATTGAGCATGATTGCACGCGTCGGGTATCGTTTTCCTGAACATATAGCCCGGAATAGCCCCAATACACCGCCGAATTGGGCGCAACGAGCCCCTATGAGGGAGCGCGATTGTTAGATATTGCCCCCACGTTGCTGGAGCTGGCGGGTTATGATATTCCCCTCTCTATGCAGGGACGCTCTTTGCTGGCCAATGTCGAGACGGCAGTACTGCAAGTGTCCTGATGCGCACTGGGTTGCAGACTGGTTTAACGGAGCGGAGAAAATGAGTCCAGATGTGAGGGTTCCTTTGTCGTCGATCAATGAACAGGCCTTAAGCAAAAACAGCGCGAGCAACGGGAAGGGTGAGGCCGTTGCCAAAAGGGCCCTTGACGCCACCGAACGTGTGGCCCTGAAATCAGCTCGCATCGCCTTAATTGGAGCTGGACAATTGGGGGAAGCGATCCTGGCGGGACTGCTTGGCGCTGGGATCCTTTCGAAAGATCAGGTTATGGCTACCGCTGCCCATGAATCCAGAACCGCTTACCTTGGGGAGCGATTCAAAATTCGCGCTTCTGTGGGAAATCGCGAGGCGGTCAGGGACGCAAACCTTATCCTGCTGAGCGTGAAACCGCGGGTCGTCAAGCAGGTGCTTGAGGAGATCCGTGAGGACTTACATGAAGGGCAGGTGCTGATCAGCACGGTGGCCTCTGTTCCCACCCGTTATATTGAGAATCTGGTTGGGAAGTCCATCCCTGTCGTCCGCACGATGCCTAACACCCCCTGCCTGATCCGAATGGGCATGACTGCTCTTTGCGCGGGTGCGTATGCGGAACCACAACACCTGGAACTCGGCCAACAAGTGTTTGATTGTCTCGGTCGCACAATAATCGTGGATGAACGACACATGGACGCCGTCACGGGGCTGAGCGCGAGTGGTCCAGCCTATATCTACATAGTGATTGAATCGCTTGCAGAGGGCGGAGTAAAAATGGGTCTGCCTCGCGATATTGCGACACAACTGGCGGCGCAGACGGTACTTGGCGCGGGTAGCATGGTGCTGCAGAGCGGAGAGCATCCGGCGCGGCTCAAGGATACCGTTACCACACCCGCTGGTTGCACGATTGACGGCATCCTGGAACTCGAAGAGGGCGGCCTGCGAGTCACCCTCATTAAGGCCGTCGTTCGAGCCACGCAGCGGGCAAAGGAACTGCTGCATACCTAGAGTTTCCAGATATGAGCATCCAAATGTTTTCAACGTACGTCGGGAGACGCTGACCCTCAACCCACCATGCGCAGCCAGGAACCATCTTCGCCCGCGGTGATCAGTATTACTGGCGGGACAGGAGCCGGGAAAACCAGCCTCGTGAAAGCCATCTGTTCCACTTTTCCCGAAGTTGCCATCCTCGACCAGGATTCCTACTACGCCGACCATGCCGGTCTCAGCGCAGAAGAGAAAGATAGCCTCAATTATGATCACCCTTCCGCCGTTGATCACGACACTTTGTTTGATCATCTTTGCGACCTCATGAATGGTAAAGCGGTGGAAAAGCCGCGGTACTGTTTCGCTTCGCATTCGCGGGAGCGTGATACAGAGCTCGTAAAACCCGCACCACTGATTATTGTGGAAGGCATCTTCGGGCTCTGGGATGCTCGTATTCGAACGCTCACAAATCTGAAAATCTATGTGGAAGCTGCCCCCGACGTGCGCTTCATCCGGCGTCTCGAGCGGGACGTTGTCGAACGAGGTCGAACCATGCAATCGGTCATCCGGCAATATTTAGAGTCGGTCCGGCCTATGCATCGCGCCTTTATCGATCCCTTGAAAGTCCATGCGGACCTGGTGATAGATGGGACCGAGCAACTGTCGGCCGCGCTGGCCGCAGTGCGCGACGCCCTCGGACGTCTTCAACCCTCGAGTCCTCCAGAGCCTGTTTACCGATTGGAAGCCACTATCGGACCTAAACCTAGTGGTACCCAAACCAGTCATCGCCCACACCGAACCAACGGCAGCCGCAACGCTGACCACGTAAGTTCGACGGTGGACTGGAACCTTCTCACAACGGGTATTCGAAATCGGGTTCGTGCGACCGGGGCTGCTGTTTTCGCTTTGGAAGACGAGAACCTGGTGTGCGTGGCGAGGTCCGGAAAAACGGCTCCAGAGATGGGCGTATGTTTCAATGCACCGAGCGAACTGTTGAGCGAGTTTACTCAGGATGGCAACATCGTGAGCACTGAGCCGAGGTCCCACACCGATTGTGCCCGGTACTGCCCCGGAGCACGCTGTTCGGTAGCAATACCTCTGAGTCAGAGTAATCGCCTAGTGGGCATATTCCAGGTGTTCTCAGACGAGAAGGATGTCTTTAGTGGCAGTGATATTGATTCGCTCAAGATTTTCGCTGAGTTGATCGTTAAAATGGTGGATACCCCCATTGCGTTACCGCGGTTGTTGGAAGGTAAAGCCCCGGAGCGGGAGCAAGTCTTCCCTTCGGTTGAGACCACCCTGCCGCAGCCGAGTGTCGAGAGGCAAGAGGAGGCTGTTCGGAGCACGAGGGGACAGGCTTTTCCAACCTGGGGGGAACTGTGTCAGCGGATCATTGCGGACTATGAGAACTCGCCAGAGGCACAGTCGGATCGCGCCGCTCAGTTGGAGTTGGAGGCGGTCGCCGAAAAGGTCCCCGGCCCACCTCCAATGCTTTCTGAGCACAATTCTAAGTAGCTCTGAAAACTAAGGAGCATTCAGGCGCTCATCCAGTTGAATGCCGCCTCCCCTTTGCTTCCAATACCCGGTGCGCAAAGTCCACCTTCCCTTACAACATCTTTCCTGAGAACCAAAGACCACGAGAGTTACCGGGCCCGCGAAAAAAGTCCGAGACCAACGACGATTGCACTGCAAAGAATCAGATAGGCGGATAACAGCGATGCCTTCTAAAAGACCGGTTCTTGAGCTTAATAAGGAAGTTCTGGGAATTGCTGTGCCTGGCTATGACCGACGGAGAAGTCGACGCTTTTCGTTGAAACTTGTCGCCCACCTGATTTGCGACACAGGTGAGATGGTTGCCGTCACGGAAAATATCAGTTCGGACGGCGTTTTCCTGACCACTAATTCATACATTCGAGAGGATGCCGAAGTGCATGTGAGCGTGATCCTCGAGTCCGAGGTCCCAACTAAACACATCCGGCTTTCTGGAACGGGGAGGGTGCTGCGGGTGGAACCGAAAAATGGCCGCTTTGGAATTGCCATCGGCTTGGATCATCATTTCGCGGACCAAAAGCCCGTCAAGACACTTACCTGAGCATTCCGGTTTGACTATTGGGAGAGTTCCAAGCTGCGCGAAGAGGATTCACGTTGGCTGAATGCATACAGAATCAACTCTACTCGACTTGAAATTCCAAGTTTATTAAAGATGCGAAACAGATAGTTTTTGACCGTATGCTCGCTCAATCTCATTTGAGTGGCGATCTCCCGATTTGAGAGCCCCTGAGCCAGCGCATTGACGATATCGGACTCCCGTTTCGTCAGCAGATGTTTTCCTTTGGTATCGAGCAAAGAAGGTACGCTGCTGTCAGACAACGCTTGCAGGACGTAATGAAGTTCAGTGCTATTCGCCCACACCTGGCCACTGTTGACTTGCCGAATGCATTTGCACAAGGACTCGAAAGAATCATTCCGGCAGAACACCCCTTTCGCCCCCGAGCGGAAGGCTTCTACCACGGCCGCTCCCTCGGTCGAATCCAGCAGCATGATGGAACGGATGGCAGGGTGTGCCAATCGCAGTCTTCGGACTACGGCATAGCTTTTCTTGTTCGTGTCGTGCGCGTCATTGCAAATTACTGCAACCTGCGCATTGTTGGCTGACACGCTAATTACTTCTTCCGACATGGCTGGACAGGCTTTGACATCAAACCCGGAACAACGGCCCAAGGCATCAGTCATCAACTGACAATCCATCGGCGTATTGTCGATCACTAGAATTCGTATAGACGCGTCTTGCTTGGCTGCTTGAATTGGGCTCATAAGGAAGCTGTATCGTCTTCTACCGGGGGGATTTGTAGAAGAATGCTGGCAGCTAGTATGGGCCAAATCCGCAAACTTCGAAAGAGACATTCCGTCTCTCTCTGGTTAGGGAATTTCAG
>QIAS01000217.1:4831-5411 GCA_003225615.1 Acidobacteriota bacterium
TCCCACGAACGCGCTCTCCGGGGACGATGCAACCACGACTGGCCTAGTAAACAGGTATCCGAAACAATTGTCAAGCGAGTAAGGGTAACCTCGGCATGTTACCCGGCAGACTTATGGAAGTTGCTGTAGCGTAATGTGTTACATACAACAGGGGCATCGACAAAGGCGCGGTGCTGCCTCAAATGATCCACATATTGGCGAAGGTAGTGCTGAACCCTAAGAGAAGTCGGGTTACGCTAACCGTCGAATGCTGGTCTTGAAATTTATCGAGCTGTAACCTTCTCCAACCAATGACAGAAGCCGTCTGACTTGAGACGATGGCGTTATCCACTTTAGGGTAGAACGACTCCTTGACACACCTGTGACGACAGGGCCATAGTCAGCATACCCGGAGCCGTACTGCTTCTCCCCCACAGCCGAGCGCCCCACCGTACAATCTTGCAGAAAACAGCCAGCATGGGAAGTTACGGCATAGCAAACTGACACAGAAAACTTAGGAGGATCAGGAACCTTGAGTATCGAAAAGCCGCAATTTGATGTTGGGATTATTGGGGGCGGACCAGCAGGAGCCGCGATGGCT
>QIAS01000217.1:5512-5971 GCA_003225615.1 Acidobacteriota bacterium
GAACAGATGGAAGAGGCCAAGTTTCCGCACAAGTTTGGAGCGGCTTGGACCGCCGATGATAAAGGCACCTACGATATGGGTTGGGAAGGCCTGGCGCCCGATTGCCACGCTGAGATTCGCTTCGAAGAACGCGAGCAGCCCGGTGTGGACAAGAATCACACGTATCACGTCGATCGCGGGAAATTTGATCTTCTGCTTCTCCAGCACGCCAATCGACTCGGGGCCTCTGTGTACGAGGGAGTCAAAGTAACCCGCGTCGACTTTGCTCCCGAGCATCCTGTCGTTCACTTCAACATGGGCGCCAAGGAGATGGGTGTTAGCGTGAAGATGGTAGTGGATGCCAGCGGCCGCAATACATTCTTAGGCAACCAGTTGGAGTTGAAAGTCAAGGATCCAGTTTTCGACCAGTACGCCATCCATAGCTGGTTTGGTCAGTACGATCGCAAGGTATTCGCCAAG
>QIAS01000218.1:0-3258 GCA_003225615.1 Acidobacteriota bacterium
CGAAACCACCCGATGAACCCGTCTATGGCCGGGAACGGACGACGACTGGCCAGATCCGCGTTAGGATCTGTGCTCGGCAATGCCTGGTTGCCGTTCAGGTAAATGTATTGCTTCAGTCCCCGCGATCCCGCGTAAGTGGCTTCGAACACCGTATTGCCGGGCAACTCGTACTGCGTCGAAAGATGCCACTGCTGCATGTAAGGCGTGACCAGGTGAGGATCCAGTGAGAACAGCAGCGGCGTGTTGGGATCGATCAAGGCATTGGCTGGGAAACCGCTGGCCAGCGTGGGAATTCCGGCAGAGGCAAGGCTGCAGTCCTGCGTTGGACTGGCTGCTGCTGCGCCACAGGGATTGTTGAAGTTCTGAATCGTGAAGAATGGCGGATTGAAACCCATGCTGGGATTCGAATAGGGACCCGCCTCACTGCCGCCGTAAAAAATTCCATAACCCGCGCGGACTACCATTTTGCTTGTGGCCTGGTAGGCGAAGCCAATGCGAGGCGCGAAATTATTCAGATCGGGGGAGATCAGGCCCGGACTGGCCGTCGCGCGCAGCGGGATAATGCTGGACAATGTGGGTGTCAATTGCACATTCAAGCCTTTGGGTACGACCATGCTGTCGGTGGCCAGATCGAAGGTGCCTTGCTGGTTGAATCTTTCTTTGACGGTGGTGAAAATTTCGTAGCGCAACCCGATGTTCATGGTGAGCTTGGAAGCGATCTTCCAATCGTCTTGCGCGTAGACAGCATACACGGGGCGATGATAGTCGATGTTGTGCAGGTTATTGATGCTGCCGCCGTCGGACAGTCCCGTCAGGAAAGATGCGAAACCCGAACCACCACTCCCCGTCTGGCCGGGATTGTCGGTGAAGATAGGGCCAAAATCCAGCGTGCCGCGCGGCGCCGCCGGTTGGAAGATAGTGAACTCCTCAAAACGCACTTCGCCGCCCAGCTTGAACGAGTGTTTGCCTTTTACCCAGGTCAGATTATCCAGGATGCTGTAGCTGTTTTGAATTTCATGGGACGGCAGAAAGGTCGGGCTGCCGATCTGCGACACATCGTTGAAGGTAAGCTGTGGCAGGCCGCCATTGTCCGGAGCTACAGGGATACCCGGGAATCCACCAGGAAAATTGAGCAGTTGCTCGCTGGTTTTATTGGAGTTGATTTGACTGCGCTGTGAATTAATGCGGTTATAACCCAACCGGAATTCATTGACCAGTTCCGGACGAAACAGGTGCGTCCAACTCGTCGCGAAGCTGCGATAGGCGTTGTCTTCCACGCCGCCGAAGAATCCGCCTCCGTCCCCGCCCGTGCTGTCAAACGGTCCCGGGATCACGCTGGGCTGGTCTTCGTAACTGAACCGGAAGAAGCCGTAATCGTTATCGGTGTACTTCTGATCGATGCGGACATCAAAATTGTTCCGGCTCTCCTGCCGCACCGGATTGGACAGGAAGTTGAACCCGTTGCCGTTAACATTGGCGCGGGGATACAGCTTGGTAAAAGCAGCGGCCAGTGGATCGGGCGTCGTAATGGTATTGTTTGCAAACGGCACACCGCACAGGCCCGTAGGGTTGCCAGGATTATTGGAGAGGCCTGTCTGCCGCGTGTCGAAGATCTCACCAGCGAAGGTGGGATTGCCGCTGCAATCCAGCGTCGGGGAGGTGATGTTCGTGTTTGGATCCGTAAAGAAAATCTGTGTGGTGGGATCCAGTTGCGCCAGGAAATTCCCGTTGCGCTGATCGTCGGTAGGCACGGTTGATGTCAGCGTCTGTGCTTGCCGAATCCGCAAGCCTTCGTAATCCACGAAGAAGAACGAGCGTTTCCGCCCATCATAAAGGTGAGGAATGACGATCGGTCCACCCAACGTGAAGCCGAACTGGTTTTGCTTGTAGGGCGCAATGGGCTGGATAGCGGAATCAAAAAAGTTCTTCGCATCAAATTTTTCGTTGCGCAGAAACTCGTAAATGCTGCCATGCAGCTGGTTGGTCCCGGACTTAATAGTGGCATTGATGATGGCGCCGTTGCCCCGCCCGAACTCGGCGCTATAGGCATTCGTCTGCACCTTGAATTCTTCCAGCGCCTCGACCGAGGGCTGAATTACATAATTCGTCTCATTGAGCAGGTCGGGCAGGTTCGAGTTGTTATCTATGCCATCGAGCAGAAAATTATTTTGCAGCGACCGTGCCCCGTTTGCCGAGAAGCCGTATCCGCCTTCGTCGCGGGCGCCCGGTTCACTGGGAGCGGTTCCGGCCGTTAACAACGCGAGTTGAGCGAAGTTGCGCCCGTTCAGCGGCAGGTTCACTACGCGCTTATTGTCCACCACCTGACCGAGTTCCGAAGTCTGCGTCTCCAGCAGCGGCGCCACGGTCGTGACTTCCACGGTCTGCGCAATCGACCCCAGTTCCAGCTTGACGTTGACGGCAACGCGTTGCTGCACGTCGAGAGTTACGGTCGAAGAAACCGCTTTCTTGAAACCGGAGTGCTCGACTTTAACCGTATAGTGTCCGATTCGCAGCGGACTCGCCACGTATTCTCCCGAAGCATTGCTTGTGGTCTCGAAGGTATTGCCTCGATCGAGGTCCGTAACCGTGACCTTCGCCCCGGAAACCACGGCGCCACTGGGATCATTAATGGTGCCGACAATGCTGCCGGTATCTTTCTGTGCGCAAACTGTGACGCAGAGTGCGATGATGGCGGCGAGTGTGAAGAGAGTGAATACGCTGGAACGCGGCATGGCGACCTCCTGGGGCGAAGTCACATCTGACTGCGGTTCACGTCACTGCGGGCTGAATGGAGTGACCGTAAGCTTTTGCAGTCCAAACTAGTGATGTCGTGGTATAGTTACGAACACTTCCTTTTACTTTCGTTCGGGAGAGTTGTCAAGCTAAAAGGACAGGCTATGGCCCGAATTGGAACCGGAGCAACTGCCGCGGGACCACTCTCGACAGATGCCTCTCCGAATCGGAATAGTCCAGTATCATTGCGGTTTAGCCGATGTGATCGTGCAAGCTTCCGGACACTATGATGTCAGGTTGCGTCGGGCACGTTGGACCAAACTGGAACGCAAGTAATAGAAAGTATTCGAAAGCGCTAACATTGCGCCGTGAGGGCACAGTGACTGCCTTAGACAGGCCGAGAAATCCCCGATGCTGAGGATCGTCCCAACTCTGGTTCTGCTGCTTTGCCTCTCAATTTCAGCTCTGCCGCAGGCTCAGCCGCCATCTTCCGGCCAGCCGATCGGCTACAAATCCGCGCCAGAT
>QIAS01000218.1:3507-3869 GCA_003225615.1 Acidobacteriota bacterium
ATCCTGGTCGGTTCATGGTCTTCGCCCAGATCGATTGGTCTAAAATTGACGATCCCAACTTCAGCCGGGAGATGGTTGCGCAGTTGGACGATGCAGTCGGGCGCGGAGCCCGTGGCCTTAAAATTTTGAAAGACTTCGGTCTTGGAGTGCGCGACAAAACCGGCAAGCTGATCGCGGTGGATGATCCCAGGCTGGATCCGGTGTGGGAAGAATGCGCGCACCTGGGCATTCCCGTCTCCATTCACGTCACCGATCCCGAAGCCTTTTTCCATCCCATCGACAACACAAACGAGCGCTATGAAGAACTAGTGGAGCATCCAGACTGGAGTTTTTACGGGCCGCAATTTCCCAGCAAGACTTCG
>QIAS01000219.1:0-559 GCA_003225615.1 Acidobacteriota bacterium
TGCTTCGGCTCGCCGCAGAACGGCTGGTCGCGGCTGCGAGGAGGGCAGAACCCCACGCTCACGCTCCGCGAACCGCAACTTTGGAGATCCGGCATCAGTAATTCAAGATTTGCTGACGTCCCCCATACGAGCGCGCGCTTTCGTTGCCAGGCGACGCGGCTGCCCGAAGCCTTGGCTACTCCGAATCCCTTGCTCGATGGCAGCGAAGTCGGCCTGAAGGTCACTGTTAGCTTTGTGATTGGGACCGACGGAAGAGTCTATAGCCCGCTGATACTGGAAAGCGCCGGCCCGGCCGAAGATCGCACGGTTTTGCAGACGGTACGTTCGTGGCGTTACCGTCCCGCGATGTGTAACGGAGTTCCCACGGAAACCGAGGGCAAAATTGAGTTTTCCAGTCGCTAAGGCGAGTTTTCAAATAAAATGGCGCTACCGAGACAGCAGCCTTGGATAACGAAAAAAATGCGGGTGAGCAAGCCGAAAAGCCTTCTTCCGCGGATTCGGGCGGCGAAACACCTCGAAATCCTCAAGTCGAGGAATTCTTCAATCGGCTCAATCACGA
>QIAS01000219.1:665-1279 GCA_003225615.1 Acidobacteriota bacterium
GTTCCTGCGGCAATCAGAACCGTGCAGTAAATAAGTTCTGTGCCATGTGCGGCGCTTCTTTACAGCTCAATCAGCAGGAGAAATCTAAAGAGCGTCGGGTGGCGAGACACATGGACAGCAACTCGCCTGAAGTCGCCAGCAACGGCCACCATCATTACCATCACCACTATCATCACTTCATTCAGGACGAACATGCAGCCCAGGAAGGCAATTTTCGGGCGGCTGCGAATCCTACGAGGGATGTCACGCCCATGCGCGCGCCGCTGAGCGGACCGGCGATGAGCCGGGCCGAAGCGACGGTGCGAAAGCTGACGCAGGATTTGGCTCTTGCCTGCAATACTAAGCAACTCGACGATCTGGTGGATCTGTATGCGACTGATGCTCTGGTTCTAAGGCCGAATACGCCGCCGGTACGAGGAAGCGGCGCCGTCCGCGAATTCTTCTTTTCCGCGCTCGAGACCGGATTGGGAGAGGTGGAACTGGAACCGCTGCGGGTGGACGTGGTGGGCGATGTCGCTTACGAAGCCGGGCGATGCAAAATGCTGGCGCCAGGCGTAGGAATGCGTCGGGAAGAGCGCGGAAAATATCTGCTCGTGTATAGTCGTCGTGGCGGC
>QIAS01000219.1:1289-2367 GCA_003225615.1 Acidobacteriota bacterium
ATTTGACTTTGAATGTTGCCGCCGAACCCGAGCTCACGCGGAATAATCCTGGTCAACCCCGGCCCGGCACACCGCGAAAAAGCGCCTAGCACTGCCTGGTCTTTCCTCTGCTACGCCTCTTCGACTCCCAATTTGTGCAGTCCCTCGATAAGGGACGCAGCGCCGCGCATCTGAATGGTCTGCATGCCGAGGCGTTGAGCTGCTTCCAGATTCAACGGGCGATCGTCAATAAAGCAGCATTCCTGTGTCAATTTCTGCGTGATTTCGACGGCCAGCCGGTAAATGCCTTCTTCAGGTTTGCGAAGGCCGACGAAGCAGGAACTCACGAAGAGATCGAAAATGTCTCGCAGGCCGAATGTTTCGATGCGGTAGAGATTCAGCTCTCGGGATTCGTTGTTGATCGTTCCCATTAGATACTTTGAAGAATGCGCCAGCTTGCGGGCGATCTCCAGAACCTCGGGACAAGGTTGTGAGAGCGAGAACATGGCAGCCTTGAACTCGTCACGCGTAAAAGGCCGAGGCCGGTAAAAAACAGTTCGATCGAAATATTGATCGAGGGTAATTTTTCCTCGTTCCAGAGATGAGACCAGCATCTCGTGGCGATCCTGGAACTCTTCTTTGTCGAGATGAAATTGTTCCAAGGCCTTTTCGCGCTGGGCGCGGTCCCAGGCGTTGGTAAGAAGCACACCGCCGACATCCCAAAAGATGGCGCGTATCTGAGGCAGGCAAGTCCTCCCGCAAGTTTAATGATGATAGACGCTGGTATTCGGATGGTAATTACGCCAATCAAACCAATAGTCTTTCAGAGCCGTGAAGTGCTCCAGGCATTTGCCCAGAGCGGAACCATGGGTGGCACAGCCCTGAAAATTCCATTCGCTACCCGTGACGCTATCTACAAGGGTCCAGTCTGCGCCGTCGCTCTTGCGGAAAAACTCCACCTCGGACCCGTCTAAACGGCTGACAAAGGCGCGTACTGATTTTGCGTCCGATCCCATAACTAATAAGACCGGCAACCCACCAATGTGGTCTTGGATCGGCGACTGGGGTGAGAGAGTCGTCAGGGGATAGGCCCGCGAGA
>QIAS01000219.1:2413-6474 GCA_003225615.1 Acidobacteriota bacterium
ATCGGCCAGGCCATTTTCCTTGAAGCTGATCACCACGGGCAATTTTGCCACCTTGGGCTCCCAATCACTTTCATAGTGTTTCTCGTCCGAGGCCACCGGGGCGAGGACTTGGCCATCGGGCGATTCAGCTTTCCAAAGGCCAAACGTGAGTTCGTCGCTTAAGACGGGCTCGAGCACGGCGCCTTTCAAGGGCCCGAAAATAGCGGTTCCCGTGACTTGCTGCCACCAGGTGCCGGTTTCCTCGTCGCGCATAAGGAAGTTCTGGTTGTTGATGCCGGCGAGATGAAAATTCAATGTGAGTCTGCCGGCGCGTCGTTTCCACACCAGACCGGTGTGACAGAGCGTTCAATAGGTGACGGCGATGGGAACTCCGCCCACAATGTCATTGACCACGTGATGGTAGGCCATCTCGCGAATGGGATAAGCGCGCGAGTCCTCGCCGAGCCGTACGGCCATCACCATTTCGGAGGAGTCCAGCTTGCTTCCGGCGACTTCTTCGAAGCCGGGGGTGCGGAGGTGATGGAACATCCATTCGAAATAATTGAGACGCGCCATGGTGGCCGAGGCTCCGGCGAGAATCACCCCGAGCAGAAGGAGCATTCTTTTTGGCGTGGAGACATGAGGGCGGCAGCTACGATCGTCAACACGGGCGCCACCTGACGGACCGCCATTGCCCAGGGAAGTGCGTTGGCGGCTTGATGGCGAAAAGGACGGATGATGAATGCGGGGACAAAGAACAAGCCCAAAGCTACGGACGTGGCGATGGCGAAGGCCAAAGCGGGAAGAGCATTGCCAGGTTTCGTCGGTGGGGAGGGTGCCATGCTCCCCTATATTAACCGGGCGAGCCATCCGGGGCGAGATGGGGGCGCGTTAGCGTTCCGAGTGCGGCCGTGCTCGCGGACATCGCGATCGGGTTACCGCAGTAACCTTGTGAGCACCCGGCGCGGACTCTACCATTTTGAGACCATGGTACTTAAGTCCCTCGTAGTGTGCGCGGACGAGGCTGCCAGAGAAGTTCTCCAGGGAATCCTGAAAGAACTCGACATTGATGCCGAGCCCGCCGAAATACCCGCGGCTTTGAAGAAACTGATGGAATGCAGTTTCGACGCCGTCGTGGTGGACTGCGAGCAGCTAAAAGTTGCAGTAGAAATTCTGCGCAAGACGCGGTCGTCGCCGCTCAACTCCACTGCATTGATGATCGGGCTTGTTCAGGGCCCGGACAATGCGCGGCAAGTCTTCGCGGCGGGAGCAAACTTCGTGATCTACAAGCCCATCTCCGCGGAGCGAGCGCGCAGCAGCATGCAGGCGGCTCGGAGCCTGATGCGCCGGGAGCGCCGGCGGCATCCGCGGGTTCCGGTCAATACGGAAACCGGTATTGGTTACGGAAGCGTAGAAAATGTAAAAGCCACCCTGATTGATCTGAGCGAAGAAGGTACTTCCATCCAGTGTGAACGCAAACTGCCGCCTACCGGAAAGGTTTACTTTGAGTTCACCCTTCCGGGACACAGCGATGTAGTTCGCCTGGCTGCCGGGATCGTGTGGCAGGATTCTGCTGGTCGAGTGGGCCTACGTTTCTCGGGAGTTCCACAGGCTTCGCGCCGCCTGTTAAAAGTGTGGTTGCAGCACAATCTTTTTCGCAAAACAGAATCGCGTTTTCCCGCATCTTCCGAGCGTCTCGGGCCAAACAAGGGAACTGCTCCGGCTGAAGGCAACCCGAATGACGGACTGGTGCGCTTCCGGGCCACTCCGGGCAACCGGCGCGGAGAGTCGCGCCAGGCTTGCAGCTTGGGCGCGGAGTTATACCGGTTGGGGCCAACCGTGCCTCATCGCTGTCGCCTCAGCGACATTAGCCCTGGGGGATGCTACGTAGAGATGCCAACGCCGCTTCCGGCCGAGACGGCAGTGGAAATTGTAGTTCGCACTCGCGACTTAAAAATACGGACGCAGGGCGTTGTGCAGGCGGCGCATCCGGGATTCGGAATGGGAGTGAGATTCAATCCGGCGAATACTGAAGAACAAAACGACATTCAGCAGCTGATCAGTTTGTTAGATTCCCAACAAGCACTTGAGCCAGAGGCAAGGTAATCAGCCACCGCGTGCGATGGCTGGAGCCCGGTATCGTCGCGTCAGGCCCGCGCAACTCTTTCTTCCGCAACCGCCTTGCGAAAATAGTCCAGAGACATACGCAGCCCGTTCTCCAAATCAATCTTCGGTTCCCAACCGAGCAACTTTCTGGCCTTGCTGATGTCGGGACGCCGTTGCCTGGGATCGTCCTCGGGTAGAGCCTGGTGACGAATCTTGCTGCTGGATCCTGTAACAGCCAGCACACGCCGGGCGCATTCCAGAATGGTGAACTCATTCGGGTTGCCGATATTGACCGGTTCGTGCTCGGAGGACTTGGCCAGCCGCAGGAAACCCTCGATCTCATCGCTGACATAGCAGAAGCTGCGCGTTTGGCTGCCATCGCCGTAGACCGTAAGGTCTTCGCCACGCAGCGCCTGCTTCATGAAGTTGGGAATGACTCGGCCATCATTGAGTTGCATGCGCGGACCGTAGGTATTAAAGATGCGCACGATGCGCGTATCCACCTTGTGATAACGGAAGTAGGCCATGGTGACCGCTTCAGAAAAGCGCTTGGACTCGTCGTAAACCGAGCGCGGGCCGATGGGATTGACGTGTCCCCAATAAGTTTCCCTCTGGGGATGCTCAAGCGGGTCGCCATAGCATTCCGAAGTCGAGGAGATCAGATACTTGGCGGAGTATTGGCGCGCGAGTTCGAGCGCGTGAAAGGTTCCCAGCGAACCGACTTTAAGGGTGGCAATGCCATGGATGGAGTAATCTACCGGGCTGGCGGGGCTGGCGAAATGAAAAACGTAGTCTACCTTGCCGCAATCAAAGGGATCACAAATGTCGAGCTGGCGGAATTCAAACTGCGGCTCGGTTTTCAAGTGTTCGAGATTGGCAGCCCGCCCAGTCAGAAGATTATCCACCGCAATTACGGAATAACCTTCGGCTAGCAGCGCATCACAGAGGTGGGACCCGAGGAAGCCCGCACCCCCCGTCACCAGAGCGCGTCCATGGTTCATGATTTTTTGTGGTTACGCGGAATATCAACCGCGCCTGCGGGCAGTCCCTCTGGAATGACCGGTATGCGTCCGACACTGTAGTACGTGAAGCCGTGCTCGGCCATGACGTCGGGACGATAGAGATTGCGGCCATCGATCACGATAGGATATTTCATCTCGCGGTGCAGGCGGTCGAGATCGAGAGAGGCGAACTCTTCCCATTCAGTAAGGATAAGCAAGGCATCCGCTCCAGCTGCGGTTTCATAGGGATTGGCCGCGAACTTGACGCTTGGATCGAGGACTTCCCTGGAGCGATCAACGGCTGCGGGATCATAGGCCACTACCTGGCAACCCTCTTCTATAAGGGACTCGATCAGCAGGATCGCGGGCGATTCGCGGATGTCGTCGGTGCCGCCCTTAAAGGCGAGGCCTAAAACGCCCAGCCGCTTTCCCCGCAATGTCCAAAGCGCGCTACGCACTTTGCGCAGAAAGCGTTGGCGTTGTTCTTCGTTGATGCGGATCACTTCGTCGAGCAAACGAAAGTCATAACCACACTCGCGCGCGACGGCACGGAACGCCATGAGATCTTTCGGGAAGCAAGAGCCGCCGTAGCCGATGCCGGGGTTGAGAAAGCGGGGCCCGATGCGCGAATCGGTGCCAATTCCCTGACAGACCTGCTGTACGTTCGCTCCAACCGATTCACAAATAGAAGCGATGGCGTTAATGAAAGAGATTTTCATTGCCAGAAATGCATTGGAGGCATGCTTGATGAGTTCGGCGCTCTTTGTACTGGTAACGATAATGGGGGCAGGAATACGAGCGCGATCGGGTTGGGGAATGGCATCGCGCTCCTGGTAGTAGCTGCCGTCGGTGAGCGGCCGGTAAATGTCACAAAGCACCGCCTCGGAACGGGGGCTGTCTACGCCAACGACAATGCGATCGGGGTAGAGGAAATCGGTAACCGCGGTGCCTTCACGCAGGAACTCGGGGTTAGAA
>QIAS01000219.1:6729-8284 GCA_003225615.1 Acidobacteriota bacterium
AGGAAACGTTCGTGAATCGGGACATCGCCACTTTTTAATGCAGCCAGTTTTTGCTGGTCATTATCTACCAGGATGACGTCATGGCCGAGATCGGCAAAGCACGCTCCCGCAACGAGCCCGACGTATCCTGAACCCACTACGGCTATACGCATCGACTTACTCCCGACTTCGGAATCCAGTAAAACCAGTAAAACCAGAGCGGCACTTGAACTGCTGGAATGGCATCGCAACTTCCTGTTAAGGCTTCATTTCCCGCGGCTTCCCGGAAAATTCTGAGCGAAATGCTCTGGTGGGCATCTCCGGCACGGTGGGAGTGCATACACAGACTGCCTAAATACTTTAACAGCTTTTCTGAAATTGAGGGAGAAGAGAAATGCGAGGAGTCATTTAGTCTTGTGGCCAGCATGCGCAGCCCCGTGGGCGTCACCTCGCCGGGTGATGACCGTCACCGCGTTCCTGCTAGGCAGCCTGGAAACTAGAACATCGGAGAATGTTATGCCTGTGCTCATGGTTGCTCTGCTGGCACTGGCCGCATTCGGCGGGATCGGAATCCTCCTGGCACTAGCAGTGATTCTTGAGCACAAGAACAAAATTGCCCAAGCTCCCAACGATTCGGCTATTGCTCCGGCTGGAAAACACGTAGCTTGAGACTTGCCCGGATTGCCTGAGGGCAAATCCGCTTTGGGCAGTTTGTGTTAGCCAGTAGTCCCGGGTGATGGAGTTCCCTCACCGGCCGGGAGAACGCCGACCTGCCGGCCTATTGGCAATCACTAACCGCCGAGATGCGGGGAGAGATACGCCTGGCGTTCGCGTTTCATATTGACATCCTGGCGGATTCGAGTGAAACTCCGCTCAGTTGGGCTACCATCCTGCTTGCCGCCCACGTAAACTATTCACAGCGGCCTCAAGAACGGCTGCCTATTAAGGAAAAGATCCTCCAGTGAGGCAGAGGACTGGAGGTTCTGCCATGGCGCATCGTCCAATATTGCGGCCCGATGATTCTGAGAGTTTTCCGTTGGGCCGGACGCCTCGCGCGGGCCAAGCTGAGGATGAAACAGTCTATCCTCTAAATGAGCTGGCAAACACCTTTGTTGCTCACGGGGCGGGAATAATCTCGGCGGATCTGGCGCTCGATCTGGTCCTCAATGACATAGTGAAGCAAGCTTGCCTGGCCACCGGAGCGAGTGGCGCTGCGGTTGCGCTGCTCAGGGATGGCGAGATGGTTTGCCGCGCCAGCTCGGGAGCGGCTGCGCCTGATCTAGGGGTACGGTTGGATACACGCGCTGGGCTTGCGGGTGCGGCCGTGCAATCGGGAGAAATGCAGCTTTGCCCCAATACGGCATCAGACCCGCGGGTCGATCCGGAGACATGCCGGCGTTGCGGCATCCTTTCTATCGTTGTGCTGCCTCTTCGGGAGGAACGAGAGGTATTCGGAATTTTTGAGATTCTTTCTCCGCACCTGAATGCTTTTGGCGAACTCGATGTCATTACCATAAAGGCGCTAGCTCAGCAGATTGTCCAGAACCGCAGGCAAGCGCACGAGACTACTGGAAAG
>QIAS01000219.1:8380-12628 GCA_003225615.1 Acidobacteriota bacterium
TCGGACCTTTATGTTGACGCTACGCCGGCGGTAGGCGCCGATCGCGCCAAGGAACGGCGCTCCAGGCAAACCGACTTCTGGGCTGGTTTTCTTGCTGTAGTGGTGATCGGTACCGCAGTGCTGATGTCCTTGCTCATCGGGTGGCGGCTGGGGCGGAGCAAAGCCGTCGCCAGGCATCGTCGCGAGTCGCGCAGTGCGCAGCTGGAGAGGACCAGGACTGCGGCGGCTCGGCTTGAGGCTCCCGTGGCACTGCCACCGTCGAGTTCTCCGATCCCGGCATCAGAGACGCCGGCGGCCACGAATGCCCTATCCCGGGGTGCCACCCCACACCCTGCCGCCCCAGCGAAAGCCCCTGCAGCCCCGCCCGTGGGGGGACTTGTAGTTTATGAAAAAGGCAAGGTCATTTTCCGCATGCCGCCTTCTTCTCCTGAGGAAGCTTCGGCGAGGCTCGGGACAAAGGCGAATCAGCAAGAGGTAGTTCTTGCGGCGGAGATAACCCCTGATCCGCAAAATCTTGATGAGAGATTAGCGGAAGAGAGGCTAGTTCACCGGGTAGCGCCGCGGTATCCTGCAGAAGCGCTGCGTGAGCACACTCAGGGTGCGGTGGTGCTGAAGGCCGAGATCGGCCGCAGGGGCGAGGTGCAGAAATTGACTGTGCTGCAAGGCGATCCTGTCTTGTCCAGCGCTGCACTCCAGGCTGTCAAGCAATGGCGTTATCGGCCGTACTTGATCAGTGGAAAGGCGGTCGAGATGCAGACCACGATTACTGTAAATTTCAGCTTACCGGCAGAATAAGTAGCGAAGCAGTGCTCAAATTTCTCACAAGTAAAATGCAGGCGATCAAATAATGGGCGAGGCCCATGCAGGCTCATCTGACCAGCCGATGCCCAACCCGATCCGCTGCCCAAGTTACGGACCTTGCCCAACGCCTCAGCTCTTTTTTTGTTGAAAACCAAGCACTTCTTGGGTTCGTTTTTTCAAAAAGCATTCGTGGCTAAAACTGGTTCCTATCACGACCTTGCACGCTTGCCGCAACTCCGTCATGCCATGGTCCGCTTGATGAAAGTTTGCCTCACCGCCATCACCAATTTGTAACAACTAGGGGGGCGAACCCGTGAAGGCAAGGCTGCTACTATGGCAAAGGAATCCGGGGGCCGAGAAACCCCGTACATGTGTTGGATCTTTGCACACAGCACCACTTGCATCCGACCTTTTCACCTTGGAGTAAGTCTTCGGACCGCTTCGGCTCACAGCATGTCCATGCGCGAGGGGAACAACGGGTCGCTCCATATCCACCGGACGCCGCTTGGAACTGAACAATGAGCGACACTATTTGCTCATCCAATTTCGTTTCAGCGAGTTCGGCTTCGCTTCGCGTGCGTGCCCTTCCCACAGCATGTACGCTGCCCTGAACAGCCCGCGCTCGGATGCGTAGGATGCGAAACATCCGCACCCCGAATGGCTGGTGACGCCTTTGGTACAAATGCTCCAGCGCGGCCGCAATGCGCCCAATGCCAGCGGCTGTGGAACTCATACGCTTCGAAGCTCTGATCCGAGATGGTGACATGGCATCCGTAGTTCCAGAATCCCTGTAGCCGCGATTCAAACTCGCCTTCAAAATGGACTGCTGATGACTAAGAAGGGTCAGCTTGGCGTCCAGCATGCGAAAGCTACTAAATGGCTCTCTGCTAGAGGCGCTCATGTGGTGCATGGTTCGTCCAGGTGTGGCGACCAAATTTGTGGAGAAGACGGCCAGCGACCATGCGATCAGATGCTTGAATGCCGTCATCGACTCCTCGACTCCACGCCACCCGGCAGTTCAAGTTGATGCAAAACAGCCCTAAACGGAAACTCGTTGCCGGGACATTTAGTGCTGGAAATGTCACTATGACGGACGATGTGTTGCAAGGGAATGTTGTAGCGATGTTGCAGTCGACGACAAAGCTGAATTAGCGCGGCGATCTGCTTGTCGCTAGGTTTGGTCGGTCCCTTCTTGCCCGTTGGGTTATCTTCGCTGCTGAAATCACCCACCACCGAGATTCCAAGGTATGAGTTATATCCTTCTGCATGCGCGCCCTCGCACCTTTCGGGCCTGCCCGCTTGCACCTTGCCATTGGGCAGAATCAGGTAGTGATACGCCATGTGGTAAACGCTACCGAAGCATAAGATCTCAAAACCGCGCGCCTGGTGATATTTGTCAATATCCCGCTTCTTTCGAGGCGCTGTTTTTTCACCGGGAATGACGGCGGTGTGGTGAATCACGATGCCCGTCGGTGTGATCGTGTTAAAAAACGAAACGACTTACCCTAGATATTTCTTACTCGTTTTATCTACCACGCCGCTGTGGGCCCGATCGGAGGCGACGGGCGCGAGGCTGGTATCGTGCCCAATGATGCCATTGGCTTCACTGCCGGAAAGCACGCCTGCTACTCCTGCATAGGTTAGAAACTCACCCGTCAGATCAAGCTGGGTCGTAACCTGAGTTGTACTCACCAGGGGTGCGGACGCACGTTTCTGCCCTCGGATCTGCAATTTCCCAGACCGCAACATTCGCGCACCCGTGCTACTCAAAATGAAAACGAGCAGATCAGTATGGGGCGCCCGAAGACCATGCCCTCTGAACTTAATAAAGAAAGGAGCGCTCCAGCGATCGGGTGTTTCACGGCAGTTCGCCACTCCTCTCCCGTTGACATGGGCAGTCCCACCCGCCAGGTGTGGGATCACCACAAAACACTTCGTCCGGTTCAGCACTGCATCAGGAACCGCATTCTCAGATTTCCGCGAAATCCCGTCGAGCACATGGCTTGCGCTGCTCAGCAATGCTGCGGGTTCTACCTTTTGCGCCGAATGGGCACTCCCGATTGAGCTGGCTACCAGAAAAAGAAGCGCGGCTTTCTTTGCGAAGCGTAACAAGGACACTAGCCCTCGAGGACTTCGATTCAGGTGACAATCAACTTGTTGCCCTCATTAACCCAGGGCCATTTTGGCTAAGGCTTCGCGGAGACGAGAACCCTAACCCGAGTAGCCCACGCGACTTGGCTTAGCCTAGCCAGCCGGAATCTTCTTCGCACGCCCCGACTTTGACCTCAGGCTTAAGCACCAACCGCCAGGATAGTTAATGCCGGCCCTGAACCATCTCCTGATGCCATTCCCCCATCGAAGGGGCAGGAGGGTTCCATGCCTGGTCGAAGCTCAGAACTCAGATCGAACCACGACGAAAACGCGGAGGCGGTCAACACCCTCAATCAGAGTAATCTTGGTTCAACAAGCGCCGTCGATGCCGATGACCAGGCTGAAACGGAAATACTCCGACTCGAAAGGGAAATCAAAAAGAAGAAACACCGTCCGGCCACGGCTGTCCTAATGGAAATAGTCGAACGAGTTTATTCGCTAACCCGCGCCGATGGTGCAGTGATTGCTGTTGTCGACCTCTGGGGCGTCATCTGCCGCGCCAGTGCGGGCTCCGCTCCAATCGTTGGTTCACGCTTGCACGATCACTGCGGTTTGACCAAGGAGTGCTTCGAAAACGGTCACGTAGTGATTTGTGAGGATGCCGAAACGGACTCCCGAGTAGAGCCTTCTGTTGCCACGAGCTTGCACCCGCGTTCGGCGCTGGCTGTGCCCATCATGGCCAAAGGCTCGGTTGTAGGTGTATTGGAGGTGCTTTCTTCCCGACCTTACGCATTCGACGGGAGGCACGTTACGAGACTGCTACGTGTTGCCCTGTTACTCGCTCCGATCCTGGCCCGAGCAGGATCTCACGCAAGCCCTGTTTCCCAGGGAGACGAAGAACAGAGTATTTTTCCAGATCTAAAACCCTGTCAGCAGGCTCTCTCCGAGCGTGGCAAGCCGTTCTGGGCGGCTTTGATGGTGGTAAGTTTCGCAATAGGGTTTGTATTGATTAATAGGGCTCACCTTTTCGAGAGCAAAACCAACCTGAGTGCGTTGTCGTGGCGAGTCGCACAAATTAGGTCAGCCGCCCAATCCAGAATTGCCGCAAAGACCACAAAGACTACTACTGCCGGTCCGGTTCCGGGCGACGCGAAGCAGCCAGTCGCCATCGTGCAACATCCATCCGCTCCCCGATTTTCGTCCCGTGACCGCGTACCCCTCGACCACGCTCAGGCCGCACGATGGTTCCAGCAAGCGGCCGAGTCAGCCAATTCAATCGCCCAGTTTGAAATCGGATCTGTCCGCGCCCTCCCTCGGGGCCTTACAACGGACAAAGTGCGCGACCACACATGGCTA
>QIAS01000220.1 GCA_003225615.1 Acidobacteriota bacterium
TCTCGCGATCGCCCGGCTCCAGGTCCAGACGAGTCAGAGCGCTGTCTGCGATAGCTACACTCGCTTGCACGTGCTCGCCCTGTTCCCCTTTACCAACGTCGTGCAGCAGCATGGCCAGAAGTAGCAGTTCCGGCTGTTCCAACTCGCTCAGCAGTTCGCCAAAACGTTCCTCCCAATCGGTGGACGCGACCCACAAAAGATGCAAACTCTCAATAGCGAGAAAGGAATGCTCATCCACCGTGAAGCGGTGATAGAAATCGCGCACCACCAGTGCGTCGATCGCTTTCAACTCGGGCAGAAGGATGGTCAGCAAGCCGAGATGATGCATCGCCCGCAGCGCATTGGCGGCATGCGGTTCATTCAGAATTTCGCGCAAATGCCGCCAAAGCTCCGCACCCTGCGGCGGAGTTGCCGCCAGCGAAGGCAGCACCTGTTCAATGCGTCTCTCGGCGCTGGTACTCAGTTTCAGACCGTGATGCGCGAGAAAATGAAATAAGCGCAGCAATAGTTCGGGATCGCGCACGGCCGCCGGCTGCTGCAGAAAGACCAAGCCATCCACCACGGAGAAATCCGCATTCGAAACCCGGGAACGCCAGCTCTGGAATTGCTTGTACAAGGACGAGCGCGCTGCGGGAATCTCCTCCATGAGCTGGGTGGCCACGCGATGAACAGAGCGTGCATGCCGAAAATAAACTCGCATCCACTCCGCCGCGCTGGCACCTTCGCGTTCCAGCACTCCAATCTTTTTACTGGCTGCTTCGTCCTGCGCTTCCCAGGTAAGCGTGTTGTCGTCGCGCCCGTGCCGATAGTGGAGAAAACAACGAAGCGAGAGCAGGAACTCCAGAGCAGAGTTGAGCGGCGCACGCAATGCTTCTGGCAGCAGCAGCTCGCGATCCGGCCAGGTGTGCAACTTGTCCATAGCAGAGATCAAGCCCAGCCAACCAACTACATTGGAATCCCGCAGCCCGCCCGGACCCTCTTTCACGTTCGGCTCGAGCTGGAAGACGGTGTTGCCGTACTTCCCATGCCGTAACCGGGTCACCTCTGCTAAACGCTCAATGAGCATCTGGTATTCGCGCATGACCAAGCGAGGCAGCAATTCATCGTGCAACCGCCCGAACAGCCCGCGATCTCCGGCTAGAAAACGGCAATCGAGCAGCGACATGATGAACTCGACATTATCCGAATCCACCTTGTCGCATTCCGAAAGCCGCCGTGTGAGAGGACTCACGCGCAGGCGCAGGTCCCATAGTTCCTGCGAGAAGCACCGAATCTGATCTTTGTATTTTTCTTCAGATCCGTTGCCGTCGTGAAGAAACAGGAGATCAATATCAGAGTGAGGAAACAGCAGCCCTCTTCCAAAACCGCCCAGAGCAATCAAAGAGAACTTTGCAGGACCATCCGGCTCGGCAGAGACAATTTCCCTCCACAAGCGCAGCGCGATGGCATCCACCAGCTTGGTGCGCTGGATCAGCGCCGCGCGGCCATCGCCCGTCTCTTCGAAGCTCCGCCGTATCTGTGCGGACTCCTCTGCATAGGACTCACGCAACGCAGCAAATGCAGGTGCTGTAGTCATAATGGCTGGCTTTAATTAGGCCTAATGCAATCCAACTCGCAGCAAATAATTTTAAAAATTAGTGCCTGCCGCATGATCCGTCGGTCAAGATGCGCCTACAACGCGCTCTCCCCGCGCTCATCATTCCGAATCCGAATCGCCTCATCCACCTTGGAAAGAAAAATCTTTCCATCCCCGATCTTGCCGGTCCGGGCCGCCTCGATGATGGCCTGAACCGCCTTGTCCACCATGTCATCGGGCAACACCATCTCGAGTTTGATCTTGGGAATCAAATCTACGGTGTACTCACGCCCTCGGTAGAATTCGGTATGCCCCTTCTGCCGCCCGTGGCCGCGCGCCTCGAGTACCGTCATACCTTCCACGCCAACATCGTGAAGCGCGTTCTTCACCGCTTCCAATCTGGAGGTCTGAATCAAGGCTTCAACTTTTGTCATCGTTAACTTTCTGTAGGGACGCGGCTTGCCAGACTCGAGCCCGGTTCCGCTTTCCCCAAGCAACCGTTCTCAAGCCCATTCCCGACGCTAAGCCGAAACTTCCCAGTAGTATCCCTCTTCCCCGTGCTGCGATAGATCGAGTCCCTGAATTTCGTGATCCGTCGGTACCCGCAACCCAATAAGCAAATCCACCAGCTTCAGAATCAGTAACGTCCCCGCAGCCGCCAGGACCCAGGCAATCAGGACACCGACCAACTGGTTCACAATCTGGTGCGCATTACCATCAAGAAGGCCTGACCCAAGCGCGTTACCGTGAGCGTCCTTGAAAATTGGATTGATTGCGCGGGATGCAAACACGCCAGTCAGTAGCGCCCCAATCGTTCCACCCGCCCCGTGCACGCCGAAAGCGTCAAGCGAATCGTCATACCCGAAAATGGCTTTCACCCGCGCAACCATCAGGTAACAAAACACGCCCGCAATCAAACCGATGGCGAGAGCTGACATTGGACCCACAAAGCCCGCGGCCGGCGTGATCGCAACCAATCCCGCCACCGCCCCTGAAATCGCTCCCAGAGCGCTGGGCTTTCCATTACGCAACCACTCCGCACCTCCCCAGCCCACAACCGCGGCGGCTGCCCCAAAATGCGTTGCAACGAAAGCGCTGGTCGCAAGTCCGCCCGCCGACAACGCGCTCCCCGCGTTGAATCCGAACCATCCCACCCACAACAAACAGGCGCCGATGAAACTCAACACCACGCTGTGCGGTGGCATAGGCTCCTGCGGGTAGCCCAGCCGCTTACCCAGGTAAAGCGCGCACACCAGCGCCGACACGCCCGAGGTAACATGCACTACTGTGCCACCGGCGAAGTCCAGGGTCGGAAACCGTCCGCCCAGTGCCGCGTTCAAGAGTCCGCCTTTACCCCAGACCATGTGCGCCATAGGATCGTAAATAAAAATTGACCACAGAGTCGTGAACAGCGCCATTGCACTGAACTTCATCCGTTCAGCAAATGCACCCCAAATCAATGCCGGCGTGATGATTGCAAACATCAGTTGATAAATCATGAAGGTTTGCTGAGGAATGGTCGCGGCGTAGTCCGCATCTGGCTGCATGCCGACCCCGCGCAGGAAGATGTAGCGCAAGCTCCCGATGAAGCCATTGCCGGGACCAAACGCAAGGCTGTAGCCGACCAGGCCCCAGACCACAGTCACGATAGCCATGAGCGCAAAACTCTGCATCATGGTGGCGAGCACGTTCTTCTTGCGCACCAGTCCGCCATAAAACAGAGCGAGGCCCGGGCCTGTCATCATCAGCACCAGCGCCGAACTCATAAGCATCCAGGCATTGTCAGCAGAACCCTTGGCTTCGGCCACGGACTGTTCAAGCTGCGCAATGCGCTCATCTTCGAGCTTCACTGGCCTTGAACCTGCTTGGGCGTACGCGGCATGAGCGGCAACGGTGACAAGCAGCAGCGCGAGGTAACACTTGATCAGCGACTTTCTTTTGGGCAATTCCTCAAGCTCCAGTTCAGACCACTGCTCAAAGTCGGAAGCGCTTTTCCAAGATGCCTACTGTAACGACAGGTGACACTCCCGGGAAA
>QIAS01000071.1:0-3603 GCA_003225615.1 Acidobacteriota bacterium
CCTCTGAAATGGACCTTGGTCCCAGAGACTCGAGAAACTGGCGAGTGCTCTCCGTGCCGTACTTAGGATCCGAGGAAAAAATAATCAGGAAAAAGCGATCCTTCGTGGCAAACGCGAACCGCGGCACATTGAAGACCGGATGGTACGGCATGGGCAGCCCGTTCAGAGCCAGCATTCCGAACACGGCCGCGAGTCCGGCAAATAAGATCGTCATCTCGAACGTGACCACGATAAACGCGGGCCACGAATGATAGGGCCTGCCGCCGACATTGACGGGATAACTGATTGCCGAAACCCAATACTGCAAAGCGTAACCGGACAAACCGCCGAGAATTCCGCCAACCAATACCACGAGCGGCACACCGTTCTTCGTGAAGCCAATCTCCTCCGCCAATCCCTCCACCGGAAACGGCGTATAGGCATCGACCTTCTGATAGCCCTCCTCGTGGGTCCGGCGTGCGGCAGTTACCAAGTCACTTGGGGTATCGAACTCTGCCATGAGCCCGTAAATGGGAACACGCTTCATTCCGGCTTGACCTCCGCCTGGGGCAGCAGAGTACGCATTTCAAAAATTGAGATCATCGGCAGGATGCGGACAAACAAGAACATGGCGGCCAGGAACATTCCAATGGTCCCGAAGTACGTCATCCAGTCCCAGCGCGTGGGGTAATACATGCCCCAAGATGAATTGAGGAAATCGCGGTGCAAGCTGACCACCACGATGATGAAGCGCTCCAGCCACATGCCAATCAAAATGTCGAGGGAAATAAGGAAGAGGAAGAAAGGACTGCTGCGCAGTTTTCCGATCCACAGCACCTGCGGAATCACGATATTGCAGACCAGCAGCAGCAAATACCAGGCGTGATAGGGCCCATGCAGCCGGTTCCAGAACAGAAATTGGTCATAGGTATTGCCGCTATACCAGCCCATAAAAGCTTCGATCGCATAACCATAGGCCACAATCAGACCGGTGGCGAGCATGACCTTGGCCGAGTTCTGCAAATGCCGTTCGGTAATGAAATCTTCTAGTCCATAAAACTTGCGGATAGGAATTGCCAGCATGAGCACCATGGCGAATCCGGAGTAGATGGCGCCCGCCACGAAATATGGCGGGAAGATTGTGGTGTGCCAGCCGGGAACAATGCTGATGGCGAAATCGAAACTGACCACCGTGTGAACCGAAAGTACAAGAGGCGTGGCCAGGCCTGCCAGCAATAAGTAGGCCGTCTCGTAACGGTGCCAGTGCCGCGCCGAGCCACGCCATCCCATAGCCAGAATTCCGTAGATGATTTGGGCCGCACGGCTATCGGCACGATCACGCAGCGTTGCCAGGTCAGGAATCAGTCCGATGAACCAGAAGACTAGAGAAATGGTGAAGTACGTGGACACCGCGAACACATCCCACACCAGCGGGCTGCGGAATTGGGGCCAGTAATTCATGGTGTTGGGGTAGGGGAAGAGCCAGTAGGCAAGCCAGGGTCTCCCGAGGTGGAGTATCGGAAACAGGCCGGCGGCGGCGACCGCAAACAGGGTCATGGCTTCTGCAAAGCGGTTGATTGAGTTCCGCCAGGACTGGCGCAACAGCAAGAGGATGGCGGAGATTAGCGTGCCTGCGTGCCCGATTCCGATCCACCACACGAAGTTGACGATCGCGAAGCCCCATCCCACGGGAATATTGACGCCCCAGATCCCTACGCCCCGAAGAAACAGATAACCGATGGCGTACAGCAGCATCATGGTGAGAAGGAAAGAAATACCGAAACCGACCAGCCACCCCATGGACGTAGGCCGGGTGAGCACAATCGAGCTGATCTTGTCGGTAACGGTGGTGAAGGTATAGCCAGGCTCGATTACCGGCGCCCGCTGCCCAACCTCGACTTCTTCCAGTGGCTCATCCATGGCTTGCTGCGCTTCCTTTTACTCCTTCAGTTCCGGGTTGGGATTGCGTACCTCGGCCAGATAAGTAGTCCGCGGCCGGGTGTTCAGGTCGTCGAGCAATCCGTAATTGCGCGCATGCGCTTTAAGCTTGGCGACCCGGCTGTTCGGGTCATTGATGTTGCCGAATATGATCGCGTTGGCTGGACAGGATTGCTGGCACGCCGTTTGCAATTCGCCGTCCGCAATTTTTCGGTCTGCCCGCTCGGCATCAATGCGATGCTGCGTGATGCGCTGCACACAATAAGTGCACTTCTCCATCACGCCGCGGCTGCGCACGGTCACATCCGGATTGCGCATGAGCTTGTACTGCGGCGTGTCCCAGTCCTGATAGAGCAGGAAATTAAATCGCCGTACCTTATACGGACAGTTATTGGAGCAGTAACGCGTCCCCACGCAGCGGTTGTAAACCATATCGTTGAGGCCTTCAGTACTGTGCACCGTCGCTCCCACCGGGCAAACCACTTCGCAAGGAGCGTTCTCGCACTGCATGCAGGGGACGGGCTGGAAAAATGCGCGAGGATTGGCGCGGTCCCCCTGATAGTAGGCGTCCACCCGCAACCAGTGCATGTGCCGCCCCCGAACGACTTGCTCCTTGCCGACGACCGGAATGTTGTTCTCAGACTGGCAGGCGACAATGCAGTTGTTGCAGCCCACACACGCGTTCAGGTCGATGGCCATGCCCCAGGCGTAAGGTTCCTTCTTGTAGTCGAAGGCAGGAAAGAGCGTGAGCGGACTTGGCGGCTCCTCTTCCGTGGCGAACTTGGGATGTTGCTTGTATTCCTCAAGTGAAGCTTCGCGCACCAGCGGACGCGCGCCCACGGGCGTGTCCATGGTCTGCTCGCCCTGCGTAGTGGCCAGCTTGTAAGTGCCGCCCGTCGCACGAATCTGTAGTCCAGAGGTGAACCAGGGCGCCGCACTCATGCGTAGCGGATAGAAATCAAACCCTGCACCCGTTCCAGCCCGTCCGGCGCGCCTGCGCCCGTAACCCAGAAAAACTGTGACTGCATTGTCCGGGTGACCTGCTTGAATCCATACCGGCGCCTCCATCTTCCTGCCTTGGAGTTGTAACTCGACTATGTCTTCGGATTTCACGTGAAGACGTTCTGCCATGGCCGGACCGATCATCACTGGATTGTCCCAGGTCATTTTGGTCAGCGGCTTGGGCAATTCCTGCAGCCAGGCGTTGTTGGAAAAGCGCCCGTCGTAAACCGAGGGATCGCGACGGAAGTTGATCTCCAGGCTGTTTCCGTCGGGAGCGGTGTGTGACTGGGAATTGGTCGCCTTTAGCGTGACTCGCTTTGCTGGATAGGCAGTACCTTCAATCCACCCATCGTGAACAGATTTTCTCCAGAACGCCTCGAAGTCCGGCCCGGAATGTTGTTTTTGCCAATAAGCCCGCACCAGGTCATAGCCGCGACTCTCCGTCTGACCCGCCAGCAGCGACACGAACTCATGTGTGCTGCGCCCGCTGTAGAGTGGCTCGATCAGCGGCTGCACGATCGTCGCCGTGCCGTCGTAGGCGCGGGCATCACTCCACGCTTCCAGATAATGCGCTTGGTTTATGTGCCAGTGGCAAAGCTCGGCAGTCTCGTTCTGATAAAGCCCGAGGTGTGCGCGGAAGGGAATTTTTGTATTCTTCAGCGCATCGGCAAAGCCCAGGTCGCC
>QIAS01000071.1:3670-4133 GCA_003225615.1 Acidobacteriota bacterium
TCGCATGTCGTTCACCAGATCACGAAGCGACTCGGTCTGGTTTATCGGATTCGCATTCACCGGATCGGTGTAGACGACGGTGCGGCCCGCATTACCCAATGCCTGGTTCATGCCATGGACCAAAGCATGCACCGTAGGCGATTGATGCTCGCCCGGGATGATGACGCTTGACCCGCGATGATTCTGTAAATCCTGAACTATCGCAGACAAGAACTTTCCACCCGCGCGGTCTCCCGCCCAGCCATTAACACCAGCCTCTATCCCAACTCCTGCCGCCAGGACCCTGACGAAGGATTCGATCTCGGTCGTTCTTAACGGCAACCGATTGTCCGCTTTTACTCCCGTTGATGACGGCGTGCTCTCGACCACGTAAAGGCGATTCATGTTCCCGTCCGGAGCGCGCCGTTTAGCGTACTCGCGCGCGTAGCGCGTCATTCCAGGAAATCCGGCGTACAAAAAATCC
>QIAS01000071.1:4314-9082 GCA_003225615.1 Acidobacteriota bacterium
GTCAGAATCCGAATGCCCGCACCCTGCAATCCCTTCTGCACATTCAGCAAGCCACGAATAGCTTCGAGGAAGGCGCTATTTGAGCGCACATCACCCAGATATGTGACAGTTTGGGAGCGGTCGGGATCATACAGATCGAGCAGCGATGCCTGCGCGAACACATCCGTGCCGCCCTGGCTGACGGGGTGCTCGGGATTGCCTTCGATCTTTGTGGGCCGTCCCAGATGGCTTTCCACGAGCACCGGACTCGCATATCCGCTGAGCGTAAACGCCGTCGCATAAAACATGGGCCGGCCGGGCACTACCTGCTCCGGCTGTTTTACGTAGGGGACGATGGGCTCGAGCGGCATTTTGGTGCAACTGGTCATGCCGGCGAGGGCTAGTGACGCGCCCATGAGCTTTAGAAATCCGCGCCGCGAAACTTCGTCCACCCACTCGGACGCGCCCCGCGGAAATTCGCGGTACATCATTTCCTGGAACTCGGGACTGCCCGCCAGCTCTTCCAGGCTGCGCCAGTACTCCGGCCCCCGGGTCTGCTCGATTTGCGACTGGATCGCCTGCAGACTCAGTTTGTCCCGTTTTCCGGGGCAAATTGCTTCATCGCGTTTACTCGTTTTCTTTTCGTCCATGTTCAGCGCCAGCGATTTCCTGCGCGAGCTGGAGTCGGATCGGAAAATTGTTTACCGGTGACACGTGGAACAACTCGTTATGTCAGCCGTCGTGCGCAACTTGTATTTGTTCTTGAGAGCCGCGCCGAGCGACAGTTGATCGGTAAAGCTTTTCCCGTCCACTACGACGGGGTCTTCAGGCGTGGGCCCCGGATACTGCATATCGAAAACCTGGTCGCGAGGCCGCAGATACTTCTCCGGCGCGCGATGGCAATCCAGACACCATTCCATCTGCAGCGAAGCATGCTGATAGGTGAGCGGCATGCGATCGATGGGCCCGTGGCAAGTGTTGCAGCCCACGCCCTTATTGATGTGAATGCTGTGATCGAAAAAAACGTAGTCGGGCAGTTGATTCACGCGCGTCCACTGCAACGATTTGTCAGTGCGGAAGCTCTCGCGCACGGGTTCGAGCAGGGCTGCATTGGTCCAGATCTGCGAATGGCAATTCATGCAGGTTTTGGTGGGCGGGATGCCGGCGAATTTGGAATTCTCCACCGACGTATGGCAGTAGCGGCAATCAATGCCCAGGCCAGTGACGTGGTGCTGGTGGCTGAAAGGCGCAGGCTGCGGCTTCACTACGCCCTCGTAGGTGACATAGGGCGAACGTTGAATCTGCGCCATGGCCCAGAACACGAACGCCACCACAAAAACTGCCCCAAAGATCGTGGCTCGGGAAATCGTGTTCGTACTGCGATGAAAGATCTGCATCGACGTTCAGTGCAGACGCTGAGACTGGCTCAGCGCAGGTTCATGCAGCGTTGCGAGAGGACCGTCACAGATGGCTGTGACGGCCACACGGAAACCAGTGATTATAGCAGTTCGCGAATTCTCGGCGCAGAAAGCACAGGGATTTTCCAGAGCCGCAGCGAACTGTTTGGATTGTCATTCCGAGCGGAGCGGAGCCTGCTTGTGATTACGACTAAATATGCAGTCGCGCCTGTCACCCCAGTATTAAGTTAAGGCTTCGTAAGCCTAATGGCGGCGTCTGCACCGTTCGTCAATTTGAGATAGAAATAATCTTGATCTTCCGACCCAGAGCCGTGACCAAGTCGCTTGGTACGAAAACCGTAATAATCGGAAGAGGCACAACCTTGTCGAGGACGCGCACGGCTTTGGCTTTGATCTTGCGATCCGCTTCAGTGCGCGAATCAGTCAAGCCTGCCTCGACGAGCAATTTGTCAAGTCTGACAGCTCTTAAGTTCGCATCCGGACTGTTCAGTTCCGTCTGAAATTTGTGCAAAGGAAAATATCTGTCTTGGTTGTCAAAATCTGTCACACCATCAACTACCACCTTTTCGAGCCTTACCGCTATTCGCTCGGCGCTGTCTGGGAGTTCACGTTTCTGAAACTGTTTTCCCCATTCCTCCGCTGCTTTTTCTCCCGCATCGAGAGAGTGGAAATCCGCCACAATCCTCTGAGCCAACTCTTTCTTCAAAGTCATGGGGTGAGCCCGTCCGGCAGCCGCATCCCCCTTCATTTTCTCGATCTCGGCAGACGAAACATCGGTCAGCAACTCGTAATACCGCCACATCATCTCGTCGGAAACCGACATGATCTTCCCGTACATCTCCAGCGGAGGCTCATGAATCCCGATCGCATTGTTCAGCGACTTTGACATCTTCTGCACGCCGTCGAGGCCTTCCAGAATCGGCGTGGTCACGACCACCTGTGACTCCTGCCCGTAAGCCCGCTGCAACTCGCGGCCGACCAGCCGCCTGGAGCGCGACCGAGTCGTAGCCTTGCGCCAGCGGGTAAAGCAGCTCGTGTACCGCGATCGGCTTTTCTTCCTGAAAACGCTTGTGAAATTCCTCGCGCTCGAGCATCTGAGAGACAGTGTATTTGGCGGCGAGCCGAATAAAATCCTCCGCACTGAATTTGGAAAACCAGCGACTGTTAAAATCCACCACTGTTTTTTTCGCGTCCAGGATCTTAAAGACTTGTGCCTTGTAAGTCTCCGCGTTCTGCTCAATCTGCTCGCGGGAGAGCGGTGGCCGGGTCGCGGACCGGCCGGTGGGATCGCCGATCATCCCGGTGAAGTCGCCGATCAGAAAGATCACGGTGTGCCCGAGATCCTGGAAGTGTTTCAGCTTGCGCAAAACCACAGTATGTCCCAAGTGCAAATCGGGAGCAGTGGGATCGAGTCCCAGCTTCACCCGCAAGGGCTTGCCCGAAGCACGAGACTTTTCCAACTTCGCCCGCAGTTCCGCCTCGCGGATGATTTCCGCCGTTCCTTTCTTTATGTAAGCAAGCTGTTCGTCGACAGGTGCGAATTGAGGCATGCGGTTTGATTATAGCGGTCGGGGGTCAGCACTCAGCATTCGACACCCAGCATTGCGTCATAAAAGTTTTCGCTATGGCGTCCCGAGAACACGAATCTGAGTTGCTGAGTTGCTGAATGCTGGTTTTCCGGGCGTCATTTCCTTACCAACCGGCGTCCCACAATTTGAAAATTGCCCTCGAGCACAACATTGATCGCCTCCGTGTAGGCAATGTGCTCCTGATCGAGGATACGGGCGGCGAGAGTGTGTTCGTCGTCGCCATCCTGGACGTTGACCGCTCTCTGGACGATGATCGGGCCGTGATCCAATTCTTCATCCACAAAATGGACGCTACAACCCGACACTTTCACTCCGTAGGCAAAAGCCTGCTGCTGTGCTTCGAGCCCGGGGAACGCTGGAAGGAGCGAAGGATGGATATTGAGAATCCGTCGCGGGAACTGCTGCACAAACCAGGGCGAGAGCAAGCGCATGTATCCGGCGAGGCAGACCAGGTCAACGTTACGTTTCTTTAGCTCCGCAGCGACGGCGCGATCGTGCTCTTCGCGCTGCATGCCCTTGGAAGGGATGACGAGCGACTCAAGGCCAAGCCGGCGGGCGGTTTCGATGCCCGCTGTTTCGTGCTTATTGGAAATGACGATCGCAATGCGGGCGTCCGGAATGCGCCTCTCCGCAACGTTTTTGGCGATGGCCTCAAAATTCGAGCCGCGTCCTGAAAGCAACATACCGATATTCTTCATGAGGGCCTCTAAACCTTCACAGCTCTATTCGAGCAAGAACCCCAGAGTGACCACGTTGACCTCTTCGCGCGATGCAGGGTGTCGCCTCGCGCTCACCCCCAAGCTCACTCCCTTACCAAAAATACCCGGCTCAGTCCTGCACATCTCCCCATCTCGTCGCAAAACAATTGAGTGATCCCGGAAGCTCTGAGGAAAAACAACGTCCTCCTTCGCGCCGCAACACAAGTACAGGGACAGCAGATCGCAAAATTGCAGCACATCCACTAAGAGCTGGACTTCTTCCGCTTGGCGCCCGCCTTGAGCAGCCAGCCGGCGCTGCCGCGCCACTTCGCTGGCGAGGAAGGCCTTCAGCTTGTCGATATCCGCAGGAGTGTCGGCTCGCATCGCCAACCGGTTTTCCGCGAGACGAGAGAAATGCTGGCTGACAAGAAGTCCCCCTATGGAGGAGGATTGCTGAGCGCGTTCGATCGAGTCACTCCAGGCACGAACGAAATCCGCCGGACTCATGTCGAGGAAGGAAAGGGGGCGTCGGCTATCGCTAATCTTCGCTGCCCGCGAATTCTCCCCTGACGTCAGCGAAGCAACGGGCCCGAGAGGCCGGTCGAACTGCGACCAACCGGCGTCATGCAGCGTGATCGCCTCCAGCACCTCGGGCTCCAGCTTCGGAAAATACGAACAGGAGATGCTGGCAGCAAGGTCTCCAGCCAGAGCCGCGTGATCACGTTGCGCGATTAGCCACCATGCGGCGGCATTCTCTTTCTGCTTTTTCTCAACCGCCTCCCAGGCAGAAACCACCTTTCGATCTGTCCGCTGCCGCTGTGCAACGGAAGTTACGTGATCAAACTTTGAACCGGCGCTGTCGAGGGAGGTATTCAGAGGATAGAGAACCATGTAACCTCGAGTCCTGAACAAGGGCTCCTGATGAAATCGACGTCGACTAATCCCAGTAGTTTTCGAGGACAGGCTCTAACTCGGGCGTCTGGCCGACCGCCTCATTCCCACCGCTTTTACCGCACCTGGCCCAGTGCCCGTTGGTGGTTTGCGCATCCCCTCCAGCAATTCTTTCAGCACTACCGCATTATTG
>QIAS01000071.1:9096-24890 GCA_003225615.1 Acidobacteriota bacterium
TAACAGCGTCACCCGCTTTTCATCGCCGGCGAGTTGATGAATCTGTTCCAGGCCGTCGTTTGTCTCCGGCCGCATCAATTCTTTAAGGTAGCGCCTGCGAAATTGCAACCAGCCCTCGGGATGAGCGTGAAACCACTGACGCAACCCGTCGGAGGGAGCCAGTTCGCGGAGCCATAAATGAATTTTGGATCCCTTTTTACTCAATCCACGGGGCCACAACCGGTCGATTAAAACACGCTTGCCGTCCGCCCGGGAAGCTTTCTCGTACACTCGTTTGACCGCGATCGGCATACGCTTGCTCTATTATTGTACGGCGGAAATAAATTTTGCGTGCAGGACCAGATCAGGAGAAGCCATCAACACAGATGCCCTTAAAACGGAGTTTTTTTACCTTTCGGTCAAAAGTAAATTATCAAAAATGTTTTATGTTGAGTTGCACGATTCTGGCCTGCATGGTTGGGATGATTGCCTGCTCGGCGGAACGACTTAAGAGCGACGCCGAACTCGGCCTTACCGCGCAACAAGCCTCGGGGCGCCGAGTCTATGACGCCTACTGTATTCGCTGCCACGAGCCCTACTCTTCCAAAGGCAAGCAAGGGCCCAGCCTGAAAGGCGTATTCAAGAAACCTTACCTTTCAGAGAGCGGCATGCCTGCTAATGACGAGCGGGTCGGCGAAATCATTCGATACGGCCGGAGCAAAATGCCCGGCTATAGCCAGGCGCTGACTCCCCAGCAGATCGATGACCTGATGGCGTATTTGCACACCTTGTGAACCTGAGTGCGACCCCGCACGGGAGTTGGCATTCGGTTTAGGCAGGGTCGCGCGCATCGCGGAACGTGGGATAATCAGGTTCAGTGAAAGCGGCTTCCAAATCCGAACTGTTTCGCAAGCTGCCCTCTTTAGACGAACTTCTACACCAGCCAGAGCTCGGTTTTCTGGTCGAACGGGAAGGTCACCCTGCAGCCGCTGACGCTGCACGGACCGTGCTCGCGCGCCTGCGCGAAGAAATTTCCGCGGAGCATCTGGACTCGGCCGCGGTCGACCTGGCTCTGGCTGGGTTGCCGCAGGCGATCGAGCGGCAATTGCAGCACAGCTTGGGCTACTCTCTGCGTCCGGTAATCAACGCAACGGGAGTCATTTTGCACACCAATCTGGGGCGTGCACCGCTGTCCTCGTCCGCGATTGAACACATTAAGGAGATCTCTACTTGTTATTCCAACCTCGAGTTGGACCTTGCCCGTGGAGAACGAGGCCAACGTGACGTGCACGTTGATCGATTTTTTCGCAAGTTGCTGCATCAAGAAGTCGGGGGCGAGGGCACCAGAGCACGCGATATTTCCACCATTGTCGTGAATAATAATGCCGCCGCCGTTCTGCTTACACTCAACACGTTGGCTGAAGGAGGCGAAGTCGTGGTCTCCCGCGGCGAACTGGTGGAGATCGGCGGATCATTTCGCATTCCGGACGTAATGGCGAAGTCCGGAGCCATCCTGCGCGAAGTTGGCACTACCAACCGTACGCGTCTGGCTGATTTTGAACGCGCGATTAACGAAAGGACAAGGCTGCTTTTGCGGGTGCATCGTTCCAACTTTCAGATCACCGGCTTTACCGAGCAGCCTGCTCTGGAAGAATTGGTGGCTCTTTCGCAGCGGCGTGGCATACCGCTGGTCGAAGATCTCGGCAGTGGGGCGCTGTTTGATCTCCAGTCGGTGGGGATTGGGAACGAGCCTGGAGTTCTCAACAGCCTGCGGGCGGGTGTGGATGTCGTCACTTACAGCGGTGACAAGCTCTTGGGTGGGCCCCAGGCGGGCATTATTAGTGGCCGAAGTGATGTAGTCACACGAATGCGGTCTAACTCGATGTTTCGCGCGCTGCGCGTGGACAAGCTGATTTACGCAGCGCTCGAAGCCACGCTGCTGTCCTACGTCAAGCATGATCACGATTCCATCCCGGCGATACGAATGATGCGCCTTTCCATGGAAGAAATCGGACAGCGGGCGCACCTACTGGCGCAAAACCTGGAATCCTCCAATGTCTCAGCGGAGGTTATTGATGGCGAATCGGTAATCGGAGGCGGAGCAGCGCCTTCGGCGGTGCTGCCCACGCGACTGCTGGCCGTGAGCGCTAAAGGTCTAAGTGCGGACGACATGGCTGCCCGGCTACGCGCGTTCAATCCCTCTATCATTGCCAGGGTGGAAGAGGGACGGGTGTTGCTCGATCTGCGAACCGTTTTCCCCGAGCAGGACGACTACATTGTTCAGGCATTGCGCAACCTGGCAGATTGAACAAACATCGCAGAGTGCGTGGCTACGCTCTACACAATCGGCCATTCCACCCGAAGCATTGACGAATTCCTCTCAGCGTTGCGAGCCCATTCGATTGGAGCCCTGGTTGATATCCGCTCTTTTCCCGTGTCGCGGCGGCTGCCGCACTTTAATCGCGAGTCGCTGGAGCAGACCCTGTCGGCCTCCGGAATCCAATATGACTCCCCCAATGTTGCTCTGCGCAATGCCAGTTTCCGAAATTATGCTGACTACATGCTGACTGCTGAGTTTGAGCACGGTATATCCGAGTTGCTAAGCTTGGCTCAGCGCTCACCTACTGCCTACATGTGTGCGGAACGAGTCTATTTTCGTTGCCACCGCATGCTGGTTTCCGATTGGCTGGTCGCCCATGGACATGCGGTGCTGCATATCGACGCTGAAGGTCCACCCAGAACACACAAGCTCATGTCCGAAGCCCGGGTTGTGGACGGGCAGGTGATTTATCGAGGAGACCGATTGCTGTGACAGAATTTCCAATTTGCAATTGCCAATTTCCAATTCGAACGGGTCGGGGACGACATTGGCAATTGCTGAACTGTGCTACTTTCATAAAACATGATTGTTGGTACTGGCATCGACATCGCCGAAGTTCCGCGCATCCGCCAGGCCATCGAGCGGTTCGGGGGGCGCTTTCTACAGCGCGTCTTTACCGACGGCGAAATCCACTATTGCGATTCCAAGGCATGCCGCGAAGGAAGCGGCCATGAAGGCGCTGGGCACAGGCTGGAATCATGGGGTGCGCTGGCGGGACATCGAGGTTGCGCGCAAGCCCGGTAGCCGGCCGACGATCATTTTCCACGGCAAGGCCGCAGAATTCGCTGCCCGGTTGGGCGCTGCGCATGTGGCTCTCTCGTTGTCGCACACAGAGGAGCAGGCAATCGCACAGGTGATTCTGGAAAACTGACTTCTTCATTCTGCTAGACTGTCGCCTCCGAATCTATTCCACATGGAATCCTCCACCGCCTCTGCTGTCCTTCTTGATACCAAAATCGCTTCCCACGACCGGACGCTGCTGTTCGGGGTTGCGCTTACCAGCTTTTCAGCTTTGCTGCTGGAGTTGGCGCTTACTCGCCTTTTCTCTGTGGTGCTGTTCTATCACTTCGCATTTCTCGCGATTTCAATCGCTCTGCTGGGCGTGGGCGCGGGCGGCGTGTTCGCTTATCTCTACAAGACACGACTTTCAAGGATTGAAATTCGCCCGCTGGCCATGACACTGTGCTTCTGGAATGCGCTGATGGTGGTGATCGCCTTGGAGATCATCATCCACGTGCCCGTGTCGCTTGAGCTTTCCTGGACAAATTTCGGCAAGCTTACTGCTTTGTATCTCGTGGCGGCGGTCCCATTCTTTTTCATCGGTCTCATATTTTCCGTTGTTTTCGCCCGCGAGACTCGGAGCATTACCAGGCTATACGGCGCCGACCTGGCAGGAGGCGCCCTCGCTTGCCTCGCGCTCGTACCGCTGCTCAATGGAATCGGCGGGCCGAATGCAGTCTTGTTTTCCGCACTTTCGATGCTGCTGGCCGGGGCAGTCTGGGCGCCATCGCCAGCTCTCCGCAAAGGGGGACTGCTGCTCGCCGCGGTCATGATGGCCATTATTATGGGCAACTACTCCGGCAGATTAATCGACGTGATCTACGCGAAGGGACGGCGGCACGACCGCTCCACAGGAATGGAATACGTTCGCTGGAATGCCATCTCGCGAGTAGAAGTCGACGGCTATGCTAATGGCGCCAAGAACATCATCATCGATGCTGACGCCGGCACCTCGATCATGAACGTGGATCCCCATGGATGGGCAGGAACGGCGTGGCAGCACAATTTGATGGGTACAGCGCCGGCAATGATCAACGTGCTGCGCCCGAAGGGGGAGTTCGCCATCATCGGTCCGGGTGGCGGTGTTGACGTGTTGCGCGCCGTTGCCAACGGCAGCCCTGCAGTCACGGGGATCGAAATCAATCCCCTTATCGCCAATAACATCATGCGGGACCGTTACGCGAACTATGCTTATCACCTTTACCAGATTCCAGAAGTCCATCTTGACGTCAGCGATGGCCGCTCTTTCATCCGCAATTCGTCCGAACTTTACGATGTCCTGCAAATGACTTTGGTGGATACCTGGGCATCCACCGCTGCCGGCGCCTTCGCGCTGAGCGAAAACAACCTGTACACGGTCGAAGCGTTCCGCGAGTACTTCGAGCACCTGCGGCCCGACGGCATCATCGCCATCACGCGCTGGGAGTTCCGGCAGCCGCGGGAAGCGTTGCGTGTTGTGTCAGTCGCCATTGAAGCGCTTCATCGCCTGGGGGTGGCCAATCCCGCCCGTCACTTCATTGTGGTTTCCGAAGGGGACCTCGATGAGGATGGCATTCCGGTCGCCGTGCTAGCCAAGAAGACCCCTTTCACAGCTGAGGAAGAGCGCGCCGCACAAGCCGAACTGCAACGTTATCCGGTCCTGGTTGCGCTTTACATGCCCTCAGTTCGCGGCGACAACCCGTTTTCGGCGCTGATTGCAGGCAACAATCCCTACGCCTTCGCACGAACTTATGCCTATAACATCGCGCCGGTTACTGACAATGCCCCGTTTTTCTTTTTCACACTGAACACTGCGCAGCTCTTGAACCAAGATTTGCAACAGGGCATCGACTGGAAAGTGAATCTCGGTGTGGTCGTTCTGGGCATGGTGCTGATCATCTCTATTGCCGCAGTGCTGGCGTTTTTGATTGTTCCCCTGCTGCTACGCGGGCAACGAAGACAGCAGCGGCCGCTGCCATTGCTTTACTTTGTCGCGATTGGGCTCGGTTATATCGTGGTGGAAATTGCCTTCATTCAGCGCTTTGTGCTCTTTCTCGGGCATCCCACTTACGCGCTGACGGTAGTAATTTTCCTGTTATTACTCTCGAGCGGCGCGGGCAGCTTGGCATCGCGCCGTTGGCTTCATAACACCAACCGCGGCTGGCTCCCGCTCACTATAATCGTGGCGATACTGCTTTCCTACGTCCTCGTGTTGCCATGGATTTTGTCCGGGCTGGTCGGACTTCCCTTTTTCTTTAAGCTGCTGGTCAGCGGGTTCCTGCTCGCGCCACCTGGATTCATTATGGGTATGCCATTCCCCACCGGACTGCGCGCTCTAACCGTGCCGCCAGTCGGCACTCCGCTCCTTACGCCCGCATCGCAAAATGAAAATGCCGTGGAATGGGCTTGGGCGATGAACGCTGCCTCCAGCGTGCTGGGCTCCGTCATGGCAATCATCATCGCCATTCATCTTGGATTAAACCTCACCTTGGCTGCTGGAGCACTGGCCTATGTGCTCGCTTTGCCGCTCTCTCGAACCTTGGAAAGCACCCACCCGGGACGTGAATACCCGATCAACGGTCTGGTATGATGCAGCAAAATCCCGCTCGCGACAGCCGCTTGGCGGAGAGGAACGATGAAGGCGCTGCTCGGGGGAAAATTTGCCTAGCCAAAAGCAGTTGAAATGGTCACAACTGCGCGTCGGCCTGACCATTCTTTTCGCCAGCATAACCCTGGCTGTGCTCATCTTTCTCATGTCCGGCACCGGCGGCTGGTTTACCAAAAAAATCGTTCTTAAGACCTATTTCGATAATGCCGGTGGTTTGCGGAATGGCGCGGCGGTACGCCTGGAAGGGGTGGATATCGGGAACGTGGTGGCGATTCGCCTGGTTGCCGACAAGCCGCTCACCCCGGTCGAAGTCACAATGAAGGTGGTGACCAAGTATCACCGCAACCTGCGCAGAGATTCGGTTGCTTCTCTCGCCACGGCAGGTGTTTTGGGCGAAACCTACGTTGATGTCGACAGCTCGGCGGCTCGGGGCCCGGAGGCGCGGAATGGCGATGTTCTTGCGACCCGAGAACATCCTGATTTCAATGACGTCGTGCGCTCGAGCCAGAGCACTTTGCAAAACATGGATGCGTTACTCAAGCGGACAGACCGCATTTTGGCGTTTGTCGAAAGCGGCCAGGGATCCATCGGCAAGTTGATTTACGATCCTAATCTCTACGACCGTCTTTCCTCGACAGTCAACGATTTCAAGAGCATTGTCGACGAGGTCAAGAATGGCAAGGGCAGCATCGGGGAATTAATTGCGAGCGACGAAGCCTACAAGAAGGCGGTTGCCGCCGTGGACAAGCTCAACGCCATGATTGACGAACTCCAGCAGGGCAAAGGCACGGCTGGAAAATTTCTGAAAGATCCTGCTCTCTACAACAATGCCAATGAGACGATCGCCAATGTGAAGAAGTTGACTGACGATATCAATGCGGGCAAGGGAGCCATTGGCAAACTCGCGCGCGACCAGGAGTTTGCCAGCAAGCTGCAAAAGACCATGGACAATATCACGACGCTGACGAATCGCATGGAAGCTGGAGAAGGCACCGCCGGCAAGCTATTTAAGGACCCGGCCCTGTACAACAACACCGATCAAATGTTGGTGGAAACTCGCGCCCTAATCAAGGCCATCCGGGAAAATCCGAAAAGATATCTAACCTTTCACGTGAAGGTCTTCTAGAAACCATCGGCCTCATTCGATCCCTTAGCATTTAGCATCTGGCCATCGAGCGGTCCCAAAGATAGCATCAAAAACGCGAGCCCGGTGCTAACTTGCTATCTACCGACGAGCAGTTGCTTCCGCCTGCTCGTGTGCATGATAGCTGGAGCGCACCAATGGCCCTGATTCCACGTGCCGGAAGCCGAAGCGCAGAGCCTCTACCTTGAGATATTGGAATTCGTGTGGCGCGTAGTAGCGCGCTATCGGAAGGTGATCGCGCGAAGGCCGCAAGTACTGCCCGATGCTGAGAATATCAACCTGGCGTTCGCCCAGGTCACGGAATACCTCAATCATCTCAGCCATGGTCTCACCCAGTCCAACCATCAAGCCCGTCTTGGTAACCATGGCGGGAGAAAATTTCTTGGCATTTTCCAGCAGATTCAAAGTTCGGTCATAACGCGCCCCTGATCGCGCAACTCTATAAAGGCGTGGAACAGTTTCGGTGTTGTGATTGAGGATGTCCGGCTTAGCTTCGAGTACGATGCGTAAAGCCTCATCCCACCCTTGAAAGTCAGGGATGAGGACCTCGATCCGGCAGTCTGGAGCCTCGAGCCGAATCTGGCGGATGGTTTCAGCGAAGATCCTCGCCCCGCCGAGATTGTCGTCATCCCGGTTTACGCTAGTGACTACCGCGTGCTTCAGGCCGAGCGTTCCGATAGCTTGGGCAACACGGGCGGGTTCATCCCAGTCGATCGGCTGCGGTTTGCCTTTGGGCACGGCACAAAACCCACATCGCCGTGTGCAGATGTCCCCCAACAGCATGAAAGTTGCAGTTCGATGGTTCCAGCATTCGCATACCGTGTGCAGTCCCAGGCTCCGCGCCAGGCGTTTCAGGTTATGGAAGTTCTCGCCGACCGGGGCCTTAGCCCGCAGCCATTCTGGCTTGGGCTGGGGGAGCCGGGGGCCAACCTCAATCTGGACTAGTTGTGGAAGAGTCCCCATATCTAGCTCCGATTCTACCCACTCCGGCGTGGATTCGCGAGACAACAGTCTAATGTCGTGGGACGAACTCTGCGAGAAGAGTACTTCCTCTCGGGCCCACATATTGCAGGTTATTTCACTTTTAGTGAAAGGCTGCTTCTCTGGCCTGTTGAATTGAAAAGTGCAGCCATTTGCGGGACAGATAAGTAGTTCTTATCCAGTAACATAGGGTAACCCCCCAGTCAACGGTTCCGGGGTGGAGTTGGCTACTCACGTGCCAGTAGGAGACTGTACCGCCAGTAAAGGATCAAAAGCATGAGCCAGCGTTCGTCTAGGATCAAAATGGGCATTGCCACAGCGGCAATGCTGTGCGGGGTGTTAGCATTTGCGTCAACTGCGGCATTTGCCGACACGATTGCGCTCACACAAAACAATCTAGGAATCTCGCAGACTATCGGCACCGTTACGCTTACACAGACCGCCACCGACCAGGTTACGGTGAAAATCACGATGAATTCAGGTTTCACCATCAAACTTCAGGGTGGGGATGTATTCTTCAACAGCTCGATTGGGCTGTCCGCCAGCAATATCAGTGACATCACCGCGAAGGCCGGGACCACGACGATTACCGGGTTAACTGAGACGATGCAGTTCAACAAGAACAACAGCATCTTCGGCAAATTTACTGACCGGTTGCTGAATTTCCACGGCTCGGGCAATGTTACCGGGGCGGACCAACTCAGTTTCGTTGTAACCGCTACGGGCTTGACTGTCGCCAACTTGGAAGTAACCAACAGCAGCGGGTTCATCATTTCAGTTCACTTTTGCGATAACTCAGGCACGAGCTGTGGGGTCAATACCGGCTTTGCTTCGGGAGGCACAGTCTCATCGGTGCCCGAACCCGCGAGCATGACCCTTCTGGGAACGGGTTTGGCTGGAATTGCGACCCTTGTGCGTCGTCGTTTCAAAGCCTAAATCGCTCATAAACCAATTCGCTGCAACCGGCGCCAAAAGCGCCGGTTTTTTTGTTTGATGGCCCGGCTCAAAACTCTTCTCCGTACAGGACCGCACCAGAGCGGCTAAGGATTTCCCCTAGGTAATCTCCTTCATGTCTTTTGCAGGCGCTTTAGGCATCGAAGTTCTGATGGCTAACGTTCTCGCTACCACAAAGAAAGCGGGCCACCAGGTCAATGGCCAGACCTTGCCCTCCGGCAGACGTACAGACGCCAGGGGCAAGCCTGTCAGCAACATTGTCCTGTTATCGATCCCGGATGAGGAATACAACAGTCTTCGTCCCTATCTTGAACCTATAAGTTTGCCGTACCGCCGGCACCTGCATGAACCGGGAGAAAGAATAGACTTCGGGTATTTCATGAATGGAGGGATCACCTCGCTCATCATCGTGACCAGTGATGGCCGTTCAGTCGAAGTTTGCATCGTCGGTAAGGAGGGCTTCGTAGGCGCGCCATTAGCAGTGGGCGTACAACGAAGCCCTTATCGAGCGGTTGTGCAAATGCCTGCTGACGGCTGGAGAATTCGGGCGGCAGCGATTGCAGAAGTCCAAGATTCGACTCCGCACCTGAACCTACTGCTGAATCGTTATGCTCAGATCCAAGGCCTGCAAGTGGCCCAAGTGGCGGCCTGCAACCGGCTGCATGAGATCGAACAACGGTTGGCGCGCTGGTTACTGATGAGCCAGGACCGCGTAAACTCGGCGGCGCTCCCCATGACTCACGATTTCCTCGCCCAGATGTTGGGCACCGGGCGGCCGAGTGTTACCCTGGCCGCGGGCATTTTGCAGAAGGCCGGGATGATCGAATACACCCGCGGCAGTGTGAAGATTGTGAACCGCAAAAGTCTGGAAGAAGCAGCCTGTGAATGTTATGGGGTCATTCAGAACTTCAACGGCGAACTCGGCCTGAAGTAACTGCCGTGCTGACTTCTTAGCCAACTTCAACCAAGCCATAGGTGTGCTGCCAGCGCGCTCGCATGTGGCGAAGCGCACAGTCAATTTCCTGCTGCGAAATCTCAAACTTTGAGCCGGACAAGCTCCCGGACGCTTCGCGCTTGGCCATCTCAAGGATTTGGCGATCGCGAATCAGGTTCGCGACCCGGAAACTCGGAATGCCTGCCTGACGCGTGCCGAAGAATTCCCCAGGCCCGCGCAGTTCCAGATCCAGTTCAGCGATCTGGAACCCGTCATTGGTCCGGACCATGGCATCCAACCGGCGCTCACCTTCTTCCGAGACTTTACCCCCGGTCATCAGAATGCAGTACGACTTGGCAGCCCCGCGACCGATTCGTCCTCGCAATTGATGAAGTTGCGCCAGTCCAAAACGTTCGGCATGTTCGACGACCATCACCGTAGCGTTCGGTACATCCACTCCTACTTCAATTACCGTAGTGGAAACCATAATGCTGAGGTCTCCCCTCTGAAACTGCTGCATGACCCGGTCTTTCTCCTCCGGATCCAGCCGCCCATGGAGCAGACCGACGCGCTGGTCGGGGAAAATGCGCTTGCTAAGTTCCTTGTACATTTTGATGGCCGCTTTCAGCTCCCGTTCCTCGTTTTCCTCGATAACCGGATAAACCACGTAAACCTGGTGGCCTGCGGAAACTTGTTTCCGAACAAAACTCCAGGCTTCATCCGCGCGATCGTCGGAAATGCGGCGGGTCACAATGGGGACACGGCCAGGTGGCATCTCGTCGAGAACACTTATATCTAAATCGCCGTAGAGCGTGAGCGCCAGCGTCCGCGGGATGGGCGTGGCGGTCATGACGAGCACGTCGGGCTCGGGTTGGCCAGCCGAGCTTTGATCCGCCCGGGCGGGCGGAAGATTTGCCGCGGCACGGTCCAGAGCCGCCTCCCCGCTCTTTTTCATCAGCTTAAGCCGCTGCATGACTCCGAAGCGGTGCTGCTCGTCAACAATGACCAGCCCCAGTTTGGCGAAGTCGACTTTCTCCTCGATCAAGGCATGCGTGCCGATAATCAGATTGGCGTTGCCCTGGCCGATGTGGCGCCGCGTCTCACGTTTTCGGCCAGCCTCGAGCGATCCGGTCAGCAACACAATTCGGTAGCCGGCATTTTCCAGTACGCGGCGAGCTGAGAAGTAATGCTGTTGGGCAAGGATTTCCGTCGGAGCCATCAACGCGACCTGGTACCCACCCTCCATCGCGATGATGGCCGCCTCGAAAGCCACGATAGTCTTGCCCGAACCCACATCCCCTTGGAGCAAACGCCGCATCGGGACCGGCTTTTCCATGTCCGAGGCAATCTCTTTCAACACGCGCTTCTGCGCCGCTGTGGGATGAAAAGGCAGAACTTTCTTGATGGCCGCCCGTACTTGCTCCGTCAACTGGAATGCAATGCCAGTCTGCGCCTTCTGCTGACGCTTCTTCTGTTCGAGTCCCAATTCGATGAAGAAGAGTTCCTCGAAAATAAGCCGAAAATGGGCGCGCGTACGAGAAGATTGCAGTTCCTGCAGGCTTTCTCCAGGCTCGGGCCAATGAACTTTCCAGAGCGCCTCACCTGGCGAGAGCAATCCCATGCGCTCACGCACGCTTTTGGGAATAGGATCCGGCAAGTCGGGGGTCAAGTCCTCCAGGGCGGAACGGATGATGCGCCGGAACCATCTGGATGTCAGGCGCCCTTGCCCGGCCGATTCGTAAATGGGCACGATACGTCCAACTTCGAGCGAAGCAGCTAGTTTTTGTTCGGCGGCATCAGATGACCCGTCTTCGGTGGCATCGCCCAGAATTTCGAATTGTGGCTGCATCAACTGCAGCTCGCCGCGAATCTGGTCGGCCTCGACCTTCCCGTACAATGCAACCGCTTGGCCAGCCTTGAACTTGTCTTTGAGGTAAGTGGCATTGAACCACAGACATTTGATCCTGTCCCTGCCCTGCCCGGCGGTCATCTGAAAAATGGGCATGCGCCGGGTGCGCGTATGAAACAGGCCCGAAGTACGCACTTCCGCAATTACTGTCGCCATTTCCCCGGGACGAAGCTCGGCAATAGTTCGGGGATTCAGTCGATCTTCATAGCGGAAAGGGAGATAATTCAGCAAGTTCCCCACGGTATGGATGTCCTTAGCCGCCAGAATCTCAGCCAGGCGCGGTCCAATTCCCTTAACGTACTGAACGGAAGTGCCTAGTTGCAGCATCTCATGGGATGTTAGCAGGAGTGCATTTATGATGGCTGAGGTCACAAGAGGGGAAGCTGAGCCCGGTGTCTAAGGAACTGTAAACGCATGCCTAGGAAGTCGATGAGGGCAAACTTCGTTGAGGCACTGATCGCCGTGCTGGCAGGAAACGCTGTCTACTTCCTGCTTCTGCCGTACCTACCGGTGGCCGCGCGCCACGTTGTATTTCGGTACGACCTTGGACTGGTAGTGGATTTCTGGTTCTGCCTGGTAGCGTTCGGGATCGTGAAGACTGTGACACGATGGCGAGAAAGGCGCCGGACGTCCTCCGGAGTCAGGAGTCAGAACAAGTAATCAGCGAAACTCCAATTCCCGTACTCTCTGACTTAATCACTCTTTGTCCCACCGGACCCCTGACTACTGACTCCTGACTACTTGAAATTCAGCGACTCCGATGCGATCTGCGAGTACGCGCCCCTCTTTGCCCTGCACGATGACGACCTGCCACCCCTCTAGTGCGGGCTGCCTTACGCGCGGCCTGGCTACGTGATAATGAACTCCGATGCTGGGCAGCGCTCCTGCCCTGCCGCGACAAGGCTTGGCGCGATGCGGCTTGGCGTCCTTTGCGCCGCAGGGCACGACTCGTCGCCCGCGAGCGGCGGCTCGAGGTCTTTCGCCGCGAATGTGACTGGCCCTTACGGTAATCACGGGTTGCTTGTTTGCGGGTTCGGGACGAAGCCCTCCCCCGCTTCGGCGGTTTTAGCTTTACCCCTGCTCGGCGAGCCTTTGAGAGCCCGATTGCGATTGCTTGTTGAGGAGAGGCGGCTCCATGCTTACCCTCCCGGATATGATGCATCTCTTCACGAACGAACTCGCCCGCCTGGGTACTGGGTGATTTCCCTTCGCGAGCGTCCTCGTGTGCACGTTCTATTGTCTCTTTTTCAGGCATAAGCCCCTCACTTTGTATCAGGTTAGGAGCTTGTCCTTCCTAAAACCAATCAAGCAAATTCTGTAAATTCAAACTGGCATCGCTGTAGGGTCCGGCCGCGCGCCAACCGAATCGGAATTGCAGTGTGGACAAGTTACTTTCGGAACCTCGGTAAGCTCTCCGCGAAAAGGTAAAATTCCGCGAACCCAAATGCAAAAGATCGCAATCCTCTACGATGCGAGCCAGGCGGTTCTTTCGACCTTCGATCTGGACGAGGTGTTGCAGCGGATTCTGGTGATTGCCTGCGACTACTTTCATCTGAAGAACGTCGCAATTCTGCTTCTGGATGAGCCCACGCAGGAGCTCTGCGTCCGCAGCCAGATTGGATGGGACAAAGGGTGTGATCAGGTCAGGATGGCGGTGGGACAAGGTATTACCGGGACAGCAGCAAAGCTGAAACGTCCCGTGTACGCCCCCGACGTGAGTAAAGATTTACGGTATGTCTGTTCGGCCACCGGAACGCGTTCAGAAGTAGCCATCCCTCTGATGGTGCGGGATGAAGTGGTTGGGGTGCTGGACTGTCAAAGCGAAAATCTAAACCACTTCGACAATCACACGATTGACCTGCTTACCCTGTTCTCCACCCAGGCTTCGATGGCTTTGCAGAACGCCCGGCTGTATTCGCTCGAGCGCCGCCGCGCACAACAACTCGAAGCTATCAATGCCATCGCCCAGCAAACCACAGCGGTTCTCGACGTGAAAGAACTGCTGATCAAGGTCTGCTCACTCATCCAGCAGGCGTTTCAGGTAAGTCACGTATCCGTATTGCTGCGCGAAGAAGATGACCTGGTGCTACGCGCGCATCACGGCAGTTTGACACCGCGCACCGTGGAAGGTGGGCGGCTGTCGGCGGCCACAGGTTTATGGGGACAGGCCCTGAGTGCGGGCAAGACGGTCATTGAAGACGACGTACGAACCGTTCCGGAATACGTAGGACTCTACACAGAGAGCGGATCGCGTATGTGTATTCCACTCGTCTCTTTCGGGCAGACCCTCGGCGCTCTGCTGTTGGACAATGTGGAACCAAAGGCCTTTCGCAGCGGGGATGTGCAATCACTTGAATCAGTGGCTGACATTTGTGCGACGGCTATTCAAAACGCAAACTATGTCGAGCGGGTCCGGCAACTGGCGTACGTTGACGGATTAACTGGCATCTTCAACCGCAGGTTTTTCGAACTGCGAATCTCGGAGGAAATGGAACGCGCACGCCGCTTCCAGACTGGAATGGCAGTGATCATGGTGGATATTGACCATTTCAAGCGGCTGAACGATGAATTTGGCCACCTGTTGGGAGACGAGGTGCTGCGTCAAGTGTCGTCCATATTCCACCAGCAACTTCGGAAAATTGATGTGGTATGCCGTTACGGAGGCGAGGAGTTTTCCATCCTGCTCTCGCAGACCAATTTGCAGCACGCCGTGAGCGTGGCCGAGAAGCTGCGCCGCATGGTCGAGACCTGGCAATTTCCAGGGGTGCCCCGCCCGGTAACAATCAGTGCCGGCGCCGCAACCTATCCCGATCATGGGACAACCCGCGACGACTTAGTGAAGGCAGCCGATGCAGGACTCTACGCTGCCAAACAGGCGGGAAGAAATCGAGTGTTCCTGGCGCCTGTGGGGGGAAAAAGCTCCGCAGCCGCCGGCAGCCAGTAGTTCCCAAGCTAAATTCGTCAGATCTCCAGCCAGTCGCCTTTCAGCTCATGTCGCAGTTGCTCCTGCAATTTCCTCTGCTGTTGGCGTAATTGCCGCTGCTGCTCCAGAAGTTGCTGGCGCATTTCGCGGCTGTGCTGGCGCATTGCGTCCTGCGATTTTTTGAGATCTTTACGATGGCTGCAAAGCTCTTTTCGAGCCTCTTCAGCCGCTCCTTGGACCTCGCGGGTTACGTTTTCAACGGCCGGCCCCAAGCGCTCTAGTTCCGACATGTGCAGCGTAAGATCGTGGGCGGCACGCTCCATCTCAGGCCTGAGTCGTGCAATTTCTGATTGAACTTCCGTCACGGCGACTCCGGCTATGGCATCGATGTCCGGGATGTCAAAGCTCTCTTCTTCAAACATGTCGCCTGTATCTTTGCGTTCCGGCAAGTTCAGTTTTAATTTCTGCTCTTTCTTTTCCCGAATAACTCCGATATCTACGCTGCCGCTGGCATGGGAACGGAATGCGTGGGTGAAGTCGCTGGTGTCGTGCACGGTTTGGTCATTCACGCGGACGATGACGTCCCCCGCGCGGAAACCTGCTTTATCCGCTAAGCTCCCTTTTTCAACGGAGCGCACCAGAACGCCCTTGCCATTCTTGACGCCAAAAAAATCCCCAAGTTGGGGCGTTATGTTCTCTACCATTAGCCCACTTCGCGCCGAAGAATGCACGACGACAAAGGCCGGAATGTCGGGCATGGGAGGAATAGGCGGTATTTCAATGTGGAATTCCTTGGGATAGTTCTTGGCAAATTCCTTGCCCTTATCGGCAAGCTGTACTTTCACCGTGAGTGGCTGGCCATCGCGGCTGATGCCAAAGGTCGCGACTCGCCCCGGCGGCGTCTCCCGGATCATGCGCTTCAATTGCGCGCCGCTTTCGATCGTGGTGCCATTCATGGTCAGGATCACGTCGTGTTCCTTGATGCCGGCTTTGCCGGCCGGAGCATCCTGATCCACCATGGTCACCTCTACGCCGTGTTCATCTTTCAGCTTAAGCGCGGAGACACGATCCGACGTGATGTCGCTGATATCTACTCCCAGATAGGAGCCCGTGCCGAATTCCTCGCTCGAATAACCGGCCCCTTCCCCGAAATTGTGGAAGGATAGTTCCCCGGCATAAGCAAAGCTCAGCCACAGGAGTGGCACGATCATCGCAATCCAACT
>QIAS01000071.1:24935-25430 GCA_003225615.1 Acidobacteriota bacterium
TGCGCCGCGTAAGTTAATTCCTGAGCGATTGTCCAACCCTGCTCAGTGACCGGCGCGGCGTATGTTGATATCGCCGGTCGTCGTCCTGATCTTCAGGACAGGTCCGCCGCCGTTCAGTGTCCCTTCCGCGGTAACGGTTTTTGGGCCATAGTCGCCGCCCTCGCTGCTCACGTGAATGTCAGAAAAATCGGAGCGAATACTATGTCCGTTCGCCACATCAATACTGGCGCGGATCGAAATGGGCAGGTTCGGAGCCAGGTAGACGGTAATGTCGCCAGCCGAAGTTTCGAGCACAGAATCAGTCCGCTCGCCGGTTGAGGAGACGAACTTGGCGACGATGCCGCCCGCTCCGGTTTCTGCCCGAGCCGAAGAAACGCCATTCAGTTCTATGCTGCCGCCCCCGGTTTCCGCTCGCACCGGTCCATTGGCGGAACTAAGGCGGATACTGCCGCCCCCGGTCTCAATCTCGGCTGGCCCGGCAATATTGCCCAAGTC
>QIAS01000071.1:25476-37862 GCA_003225615.1 Acidobacteriota bacterium
AATGCTCCCGCCACCTGTTTCAAGCACTGCGCCTTGCAATCCCGAAGTCAGGACAACGCTGCCGCCACCGCTCTCCGCATTGATCTTGCCCTTGGCGGAGTGTATTGCGATGCTGCCGCCGCCGGTGTGAAGGTTCAATTCGCCGCCAACGTTGCCGACATCGATCGATCCGCCCCCGGTTTCGGCATTGATAACGCCCCCTATATCATCCACATGAATACTGCCGCCACCGCTCTGGGCATCGACGCGACCGGCAATACCTGTGGTAGAAACGCTGCCACCTTCGGTTTCCATCTTTACCCAGTCCATCTGGCGGGGAACGTTGATGATGAATTCACCAGAAAATTTTCGTGGCCGTCCACCAACCCAGTCCCCGATGATATAGGCGGTATCTCCACGGACGTAGGCGTTGATCTTGTAGGATTCGAATTCGCGCCGGGCTTGATCCTCCGCGGAACCATATGTACGAGTGCGAATCACGTAATTAATTCCCGGCTGGGAACCGCCCACAACCCGAACCGCACCGACATCCACTTTAAGTTTGAGGTTCTTTGCCGCTGCCAGCGAACCGGTGATCTCTTCAACCCAGTTGCTGCCCTCGCGGTACACACGGCTTTGCTGCTGAGTCAGGGCCAGAGGAGCCAGCGACACCAGCAGCAGAAGTGTCCCGGCAATCTTCACCTTCATTTTCACATTCACCTTCTTGTCGTCGTCCTACCTTTCCGCGGGCGAAGACGCCCGAATTATGCGGAACTCAGTCGATCTCCGGCAACTGGGCGAGCACAGTGCGAGCCTGCGACCGGATGTATTGGTTCTGATCATTTTCAGCAAGCCGCTGGAACACGCTGCGCACGCTGCTGTCTGCCTTGCAAGGCTCGAGCAGATGGATCGCCTGGTTGCGCACACCTTGATTCGAATCGCTCATCAAGGCCTGGAGTACTACGTCGCGCACTCTAACATCGTCTTTCACGTAAGGACCAAGTCCTTCCAACGCCTTCAGGCGCACGCCCGGATTCGAGTCATAACGTAACGCATAGATCAGCGCCTCGCGCACATGAGTGTCATCCGGTCGCTGAGTCAACAGATCGACGGAATCCATGCGAACGCCGGAGTTGTAATTATTACGCGCGGCGAAAAGGAGTAATTGCTGGATGCGCTGGTCGTTGAGGGATCCCTGGGCTTCCTGGGTCGAGACGGTGTTGTATTTGATGCTGATCTGGTTGGAGCCCGGCTCCTGGCTGATGGATTGAATACCCGTGATGGACGATTGAACCGGTGCCGCTATTGGAATTGGACCCCCAAGATCTGTAGACCGATTGCTGGAGATGACTTTGTATGTTGCTCCCATGCCACCCGCAAAGCCAATAATAAAAATGGCCGCGGCAAGTGCGGGTACAAATCGAACTTGGCGAAGCCAGTTGGCTGGATCGAATGTGAGGCGTTGCCAAAGGCCGCCTTGCTGCGCGGTTTCCAGCGACTCTTGAAGCCGCATTCGGGCAGCGGTCAGCAGGTTTGGCGTTGGCTCCAGCACGGGAAGCTTGGAGAGGGTTGCGTGGAAATTGCGTGTGGCTTTCAGTTCCGCGGCACATTCGGCGCAACGGCTCAGGTGCTGCTCCATTTCGTAGCGGGCGTCATCAGCCAACTCGTTATAAACCAGCAGCAGAATATTTTCTCTTACCCATTCACATTTCATAATTGCACCCCCTATTTGGGGTACTCCTTACATAAAATCTTCACCGCATATCGGCCAGCGCCCCGCGCAGTTTCTGGGTGGCGCGAAACAGCGTGTTCTTCGCCGTTTCCTCGGTCGTATGCAGAATGTCACCCACGGTTCGCAGCTTGAGACCGTGATAATGCTTCAATTCGAAAACCATGCGTTCACGAGGCGTAAGCCGGTCCAGCGCCCGGTTGATGCGGCTTCCGAGTTCCCGGGCCATCAGGTCCCGCTCCGGATTGGCTGCGGCTCGGCCGTCAGGCACCTGGTCGAGAACGTCGTACTGTTCCCCTGAGGAATCCACCGCGACCGGAGCATCTTCTTTGCGGACGTGTCTTTTTCGAATGTGATCCAGGCACAAATTGGTCACGATGCGATAGATCCAAGTGTAGAAAGAGCACTCGAACCGGAAATTTCCGACGTTCTTGTAGGCCTTCAAAAATGCTTCCTGGTAAATGTCCTGGGCGTCGTGTTCCGATCCGGTGAGGTGAAGGGCTAGCCGGAGAACCGCGTGATCGTAATGACGTACTAATTCCTCGAAGGCAGCGTGGTTACCGCGTTGCGCCTCGCGGATTAACGTCGTGTCATCGATGCGGCCTAAAGTATGCCCAGCCATGTGGCCCCGCATTCTGGGGTCCTGGGTTCCACTCATTCGTTCCACCCGGTCGCTTTTGGCGCCGGGATGGGAACACTCGCCAACCGCAAAAGGTACAACCCACGCATCGGCCGGCATGTTTGCGCTGTCCTCAGCAAACCTGAATGCCAGTGCTTTTATTTCCGGTTTGCATAGTTTTGGACGTGTCAGCGAGGGAACCGTGAGCAGAGATTATAGGGGTTTGGCAGCGTTATTGCGTTGGGAACCTGGGATGTGCCAGACCAGAGAAAAATGGATGTAAGCGTAGAAAAAGGCGTAAGTTAGCTGCTCAATGGCCAGAATCGGGCTGGCGGTTGCCGCAGTGCCGCCGGCTGGTGCAATCTCCATTACTCGGTAGCGTCTTTCTCGATTATGACCTTGAAATGAGTCGTCACGTCGCGGTGCAGTTTTACCGGCACCGTGAACTCGCCCACGGTTTTCAGTGGCTCGTGAAGCTGGATCTTACGGCGGTCCACGTTAAAACCCTTCTTGTCCAGAGCCTCGGCAATGTCTCCGGAAGTAACCGAGCCAAACAGTTGTTCATGTTCTCCGGAACGCCGCTTAAACGAGACGGACAGCCCGTCGAACTGCTTGGCCAGTTCCTCTGCGCCCGCCTTTTCTTTGGCAGAACGCCGAACCGCGGCAGCTTTCATCTGGTCAATAACTGCCTTGTTCGCGGCGCTGGCTTCGATGGCCAGCTTCTTGGGAAGCAGAAAGTTGCGACCGTAGCCCTCGGCGACCCTAACCACATCGCCGCGCGAGCCCAGTTTGGGTACATCTTCTTTCAAAATGACTTCCATAAATGACTCCGTTAGAAACTCAATGAAATCCGGCTGAGCCGGTCAGGCCCATTGTTGATTGATGATTTTTGATTGAAAAACCCGCGCTCCAGAGATTTTCATTCAACAATCAAAAAATCAAAAATCAACAATAGCGTTTTACGATGCTCTTCCCGCAAAAGGTAGCAGGGCGATGTTGCGGGCCTGCTTGATGGCCGTCGAAAGACGACGCTGGTGCGGAGTGCAAACTCCGGTTAGCCGGCGTGGGACGATCTTGCCGCTCTCGGCCACGAACTGGGACAGCAGCCGAACGTCCTTGTAGTTGATAGCTTCAATTTTTTCCACGCAAAACTTACAGACCTTCTTACGCCGGAAATACTTGCGACCACCTTCGCGCCCGCCTGGTCCTCCTGGACGAGGTCCACGACGATCGCCGCGGCTGTCCGGGCGGTCGGGACGATCGGGCCGGTCTGGCCGCTCGGGTCTCTCTGTTGTAGCAGGCCGTTCCTCGGGGGTAGTTGTTGTTCTGGTTTCGTCAGCCATGATGCTCCTTAAATTCCTGGTTAAATCACTGGTCGCCGGTTCGCAAATTGTTGATTTCTGATTGTCGATTGTTGAATGCGAACCTATTCTGTCGGGCTCTTAAATCAACAACCAAAAATCATCAATCAAGAATAACTGCTCTCCTAAGCCGTTACCGCCGCGGTCTCGCCCCCCGCTTCCGCCGGGGCCGGTGGGGCTTTCTTGCGCGCCTCGCGGATCTTCTTGATCTTGTCCAGGCGCTTCTGTTCCTCATCGATGCGGACCGTGAGGAACTTGATCACCGGTTCAGTGACGCGCAGGCGCCGTTCAAGCTCATGTATCAATCCGCCACTGCCTTCAGCGGTCAGTAGCACGTAAATACCATCCGCAAATCTGCGGACCGCGTAGGCGAGACGACGCTTGCCCATGCGTTCCACATTCTTCACTGTGCCGCCCGAAGTGCTTACCTGCGATTCAAGGGTGGAAATCAGTTTGTCCAGTTCTTCCTCCGGCATATCGGGCCGGACGATGAACATCAATTCATAAGTACGATTCATTTATCTTGTCTCCAATTCCTGTCCGTTCGCGTCAATCCGCACTAATCTTCTGCCTAACGGTTGAAGCGGTTCATAGCAGCCGCTGGGCCTTCTCTCAAAATCACCTTCACGGCTTCGGCCGCATTGTCGATTACTTCATCTACCTTCTTGAGCTCTCGTTTGCGAAACGGCGTCAGGACATATTTAACGCTGTCGCTGATCTTTCGATCCGGGCCGATGCCAAGCCGGATCCGCAAAAACTCCTGCGTGCCGAGCGCGCCAATTACGGACTCCATGCCGTTGTGACCCGCCGAACTACCTCGCTGCCGAATACGAATTGTGCCCAGCGGCAGGTCCAATTCGTCGTAAATCAAAATCAGGTCGTTGGCCGGGTCCAAACCGTGTTTCGCGACCAGTTCACGAACCGAAAGCCCGCTCAGGTTCATGTAGGTCTCCGGCTTAGCCAGAAGGACCTGCTGCTCCTCAATCACGGCTCGAGCAGTAAGTGCCCTGCATTGCCGGTTTCGTACTTCCGCTCCGCAATCGTCGGCAATGCGATCAATGCTTAGGAAACCGAGGTTGTGCGGCGTGAACTGGTATTCGATTCCGGGATTGCCCAGCCCGACGATCAGTTTCACGCTTCAGCTCTTAGCTGTCAGCCTTCAGCTCTCAGCTCTTACCGTAGAGACGGGGCTAGCCCCGTCTCTACCGGACCAGAAAACAACCACTGGCCTACTTCTTTTCCTTCTTCTCGGGCTTCTCCGACTTCTCCGGCTTCTCTGCCTTCTCGGCACTGGCCTCGGCGGCACCTTCCTCTTCGGTCTCCTGCTTGCCCTTCTTGATGACCTCGGGCTCGGCCGGAGCGGCAGCCGCTTCCGCTGCTGCGGCTTCCGGAGTGGGCGCCACTTCTTCTTTCACGGATATGATGTGCGCCACCGGCTGGTTCTCGTCAGTCAGGTACTTGAATTTGTCGCTTCGTGGCAGATCAGCCACGCGCAGCACCTTGCCAAATACGAGTTCGGTTACCTCGGCCTCGATAAAGCTTGGGATGTCTCCCGGCAAACACTCGACTTCTACCTCGCGAAGCACCTGCTCCAGGATGCCGCCTTGTGTCTTCACACCCTCAGCTTCACCCTTAAGCTCGATGGGCACATTGACCTTGAGCTTCTGATCCATGGCAATCCGCTTAAGATCGATATGGAGCAGATGGCCCTTGACAGGCTCGAACTGCCAATCGACGATCATGGCCTTGGTGCGCTCGCCGTCGAGCGAGAGGTCAAAAATAGTGTTGTGGCCGGTTTCAGAATGCAAAATACGCAGGACCTGTCGCGGGTCGACGCTGACCGGCATCGCGTTCTTGCCCGCTCCATAGACCACCGCGGGAATCTTGCCGCCACGGCGCACGCGCCGGGCTTCATTCTTATTCCCCGCAGCTCGCGGCTGCGCTTGCAAACTGCTGGTGTCAATTTTGTTTTCAGTAGCTGTCGCCATATTCAATTCCTATCTATAAAAATAACTTGCTGACGGAAGTCTCTTCGTGAATCGACTGAATCGCCCGGCCAATCAACCCCGCAATGGTGAGCACCCTGATCTTGGGCTCATTTCTTGCAGCGTCGGTCAGCGGGATCGTATTCGTCACCACCACCTCGGTAATGGGAGACTTGGAAATATTCTCCACCGCCGGTTCCGATAGCACCGGGTGCGAGGCGCAGGCGTAAACGCTGATCGCCCCGTTCTCAAGCAGGGCATTAGCCGTCTTCACCAGCGTTCCCGCTGTGTCGATCAGGTCGTCAATCACCAGACAACTGCGATCGCGGACGTCGCCGATCACGTGCATCACTTCGGCCACATTCACGTCCACGCGGCGTTTATCAACGATGGCCAGCGCCGCATCCATCTTCTTTGCGAAAAATCGGGCGCGCTCCACACCGCCGGCATCGGGCGAGACCACAGTCAGATTCGGCAAATTCATCTTCTTGAAGTGGTCTACCAGCACTGGCGACGCAAACAAATGGTCCACCGGAATATTAAAAAATCCCTGCAACTGCGGCGCATGCAGATCGACAATCAGAGCACGATGCGCGCCGGCCGTTGTCAGCAGATCCGCCACCAGCTTGGAGGAAATCGGCACCCGCGGCTTGTCCTTGCGATCCTGGCGCGCATAACCGAAATACGGGATCACCGCTGTAATCCGTCGAGACGAAGCCCGCTTGAGCGCATCAATCATCAAAAGCAGTTCCATGAGATGCTCGTCCACCGGCCGGCACGTGGGCTGCATCACGAACACATCCGCGCCGCGGACGTTCTCCTGGATCTGAACGTAAGCCTCGCCGTCGGCAAAGCGCGTGACCTGGGCCTGGCCGCGCGTCAGGCCAAGAAAACTGCAGACCTCGTCGGCCAGCGGCTCATTGGCGGTGCCGCAGAAGATCTTGAACTTGTCATCCACGCGGGCACGTTGAGCCTTGCGTTCCGGCTTCTCGTCTGCGCCCATCTGAGTCTTCTTGTCCGTCGCTGTCGCTAAGGTTGCCATAATGTTTCTCTCCGTAGCTGGTTGACTACGTTATTGGCGACTAGCCTCTAGCTGCTAGCTCCCGGCGAAACGCACGCTACTACTCCTGAGTTTCTGGCTGGGCCGCTAGGATTCGAACCTAGACAAAGTGCTCCAAAGGCACTTGACCTACCATTAGTCGACGGCCCACCAAAGCATTGTTGATTTTCGATGGTTGATTGTCGAATGAATGACCTCAAGATTTTCAATCAACAATCAAAAATCAACAATCAAAAATTTTGCTCCAGTACTGCTGCCGCGTCAGCGTGGTCGTGATTTGGAATGGCACGCCGCTCTTCTCGAGCTTTGCCGCGCCTTTTTCGGCGGCTGTCCGCGACGCGAAAAGCCCGTAAATGGCCGCCCCGGAGCCAGACAGTGAGGCGTATACAGCCCCTCCGCGCTCCAGCAGACACTTGACCTCGCGCAATTCGGGATACTGAGGAAAGACGACCTGTTCGAAGTCGTTTTCTATCCCGGTACGGACGAGGTCGAGAAGTGGGCTCTCGGCCCGGCCCCTGCCACGCGCAGGGACACCGGATTTCGGCCTCCCAAGCTTACTTTCACCCTCGGGCAAACCGCTCAGCCAAGCGGAAACTCTACGGCTGAACATCAACATTCTATCGGAGTGGCTGCGGACCGTCAATTTCGGTGCGCCGCTTGCCGACCCACTCCCAGCAGCATCGCGTTGCCCGGAAACCATCAAATCCCAATCCGCGAAGGCTTTTGGGGTTGAGACCCCGATCGGAGGCAGGGCAACAACACAAGCTGTGGGCGGAAGATTGGGAAGGGGATACACCTGCTCTCCCCTGCCCACGCCGAGAACCGTGCCTCCAACCAGAAAAAGTGGCAGATCAGACCCTGTCTCGGAGGCAATTCGCAGCTTCTCTGAGCCGGGAATCTGTTTCTTCAGCCCGCGCTCAAGTGCGATAAGGGCGGCTACGGCATTCCCCGACGCCCCGCCCAAGCCGCCCTGCACAGGCAGCTGTTTTTCAATCTCGATGAGCACTTGCGCTTTGACCTTAAGCGCCCCTAACGCACGCTCCGCCATGTGGTAGCAAGTGTTGCTTTCGTTCTGCGGAACACTCGGATCATTGCAGCGAATCTCGATACCCGATCCACGACCAATGGTCACGCGGACGATGTCGTGCAACCCAATCGTCTGATACACAGTGTGAAGTTCATGAAAGCCGTCCGCGCGCAGCGCGCCAATGCACAATCCGAGATTGATCTTGGCGAAAGAGCGAACGGTTACAGTCATGGCGACGAGCGCATTGTACAGTGAAACTGTTCAGCGAATTCGCGTCCTGCTCCTTCTCAGCGGCTTTGGTTTTGCCGCGGGCGCGGTCTTTGCCGTTAGCTCGTCGGCCGTAACAAAAAGCGGCTCGATGTCGGTGGGAATCCCTTCCAGCCTGCTCAACGCCTTCCGCACATTGGGACGCACTACGCCCGATTCATCCAGCATCTTTTTGGCGCCTTCATAATTCCCCTCTGCCTCCAAAGTCAGCAGATCATGATCAAGATCGCGCACGGCCGCCTTGATCTTCCCGGCATTCAGCGCGAAGGTGCCATCTGACTGCTCCACAAATGCGCCTTTGTCCGTCAGATAATTGAACTGCAGCGCCATTCCTTTTCCATGCGCGTCGTTGAGCCCAAAACGCAAGCTGCGAAATGCTGACGCCAGATAAGTAACGTACAACTGGCGCTCAGCGGCTCCATCCGCTGGCAGCACGTTTTCGAGCCCCATCTCTTTCGCGTGGTCCATCATGTACTGCAGGGCAAAAAGTCCGGTGACGTCCGCCTTGGCTTCTTCGATTGCGCTGTACAGTTCTTTCAACTCTTCCCGCGCCGTCGTATTGCGCCCTTGCACCTGGATCTGATGAGGCCCGAGGCCATGCATTAACTCGTGCGCCACTGTATGCGTGAAAAATGAACTGAAGTTCACATCCACCATGGAAGACCTGGACAGCATGTGGCGGGCAATGGGCAAAAGGGTGCTGCGGAATTTGGCCTCCTGCACATTTTTCAGCATTACCCGTTTGCTTCCCTTTTGCTGTACGACGCGCTCGTCATTCGGCAGGTTATAGGCGGCGGTCTGCACCCCATGAGCCCCATCTCCTGCGGCAAAAATTTCATCTACCACCCGGATCGGGGCGGCCGCTCCCAGCTTGGGATTGCGGTATTGCGGATCTATGGGCAGATTATTTTCAATGTCCTGCAAATGTTGCGTGAAGGCGCCCAGCTTGGCCGTCTCTTGGTCGTCTCGCAAATTGACATAGGCTTCAAAGGCGGCTTTGTAGCCGAATAACTCGTCGTTGTAGGTCTCGTAAGGGCCGATCGTGATATCGAGCGGCGCATCCAGATCCATCCACGCGAGATCGCTTTCGTAGTAATCGTTAGACAGAAAGGCGTCGGCACGCAGCGTAAGAAATTTCTTCAGTGATGGGTTGTCTGTCAGGCCGGCTGCTTCTCTGAGGAGGTCAGCGGCGCGCGTAAGGTCACTTTTATATTCTTGGCTGTAGGGAACCGCCTGCAGTTGGTCACGTATCTGCTCCGGCGATCGCTCCGCGCCCTTGCCTTTGGCAGGCTTGGACTTCCATCGGATCACGGTGAAGAAGTTCTTGGCCTGCTCCTGTTCGTCAGCAGGCAAGGAAGAAAGCCAGCTTTCGAACTGCTCTTTGGTCATGTTCTCCGGATAGAAGTTCGCGGCCAAGGGCTTTCGTGGTGGAACTCCGGGCAGGAATGCCTTGTTATCGTCGAGTTCCGACCACGGTCCCTTGTTGATCCAAAAATAATGCAAGCGAGCCTGGCCGAGCGGGGTTCGATCTTTCTGCAGCTTGGCATACAGAACCGGATTCCCGCCCCACAACTGCTGCAGGAAAATATCATTCAGCAGATGGGCGGATTCAATCAGCTTCGTCAGAGCTCGCCGGTCTCCCGGCGAGAGCTTAGAGGTGTCCACGCGGAACTGCGTGGGGGCAAAACGGGCCGCCATTTTCTGCAGTTCCGCAAGACCGGGCGTAGATGCCTGGTGCCGTGCTCCAGTCGCAAGGCCCAAAGATGCCAGAAGTAGAGGTGCGAAAAATGCTTGGATCTTCATCGGTTTACCCCAGCTGCCGCCGACTGGCAACCAACAAGCGAAAGGTGATAATCATAACAAGGAGTGACAGTGGCCCCGGTGACCGTACCGGGGTTACAATTACTCAAAGAACAATCAACTTACCTGCCGAATCCAGGTTTTGGTGAACAGCCGTCGGGACAATCCTATGAAGAAATTCGCACTTCTTTTCGTTTTTATTTGCTGCACAGCGATGCTCCTCAACGCAGACTCCATCGTTGAGGAAATTATCGCCCGGGTAAATAACCAGATCATTACGCGTTCCGAATACCAGCGGGAGCGCGAGCAGCTAAAACAGGAAGCCCAGCAGCAGGACCCAGCCAACGCTGAGAAAATCGTGGCTGAGCGCCAGAAGGACGTTTTGCGAGGCCTGATCGACCAGCAGTTGCTGCTGGAAAAAGGCAAAGACCTGGGCATCACTGCTGACACGGAGCTGGTGAAGAAGCTCGATGAAATGCGTAAGCAGATGAATCTTGAGAACATGGAGGATCTGGAAAAGGCTGCGCAGGCGCAGGGAGTCTCTTACGAAGACTTCAAGCAGAATATGCGCAATCAGATTATTACCCAGCAGGTTATTGGCCGCGAGGTTGGCTCACATCTTTCTATTGGCAAGGAAGAAGAGCAGAAGTTCTACGACGAGCATAAAGCCGAGATGGAGCATCCGGAGCAGATCAAGCTCAGCGAAATTTTGATTGCCCCGCAAAAGCCGCCGGCTCAAGCGCAAAAGGACCCGAACGCTCCGCCCGCTGCTCCGCCCGCTGACGACGCCCAGTCGCTGGCCGCCGCGCAGGCCAAGGCTGAAAGTCTCCTCGCAGAAATTCGCAAAGGCGCCAGCTTCGAAGACGTAGCGAAGAAAAACTCCGATGGCCCCACCGCGGCGCAAGGCGGCGATTTGGGCATTTTCAAACGCGGGATGCTCGCTAAGGAACTTGAAGAGAAAACGTTCGCCATGAAGCCGGGCGAGATTACGGACGTGATCCGCACCAAGCAAGGTTTTGTGATCCTCAAGGTGGCGGAACACCAGGCTGCGGGCGTGCCCACCATGAAAGAAGTGGAACCGCGTATCCAGGACGCACTCTACATGCAGAAGCTCGATCCCGCGCTGCGGGCCTACCTGCGAAAGCTGCGAGAAGACGCCTATATCGACATCAAGCCGGGATACGTGGACACCGGTGCCAGCCCCAATCAGACCAAACCAGTCGAGACCACGACGAAGGAAGCCAGCGCCAAGAAGCTCAAAAAGAAGAAGAAGTTCGGGCTGTTTTAGTTTAAGCTGGCTGCTCCAGCGGCCATCAGACCAACCTCAGCCACAGGCGTTGCACTCCATCACCCTGGCCGGTCGGCAGCGCCACGGGAACAGGCCCATGAAGGATTTCTTCATTTGCAATTGCGCCCAGCAGGAAAACAAGGTCATCACTTCCAGCTTTGTCGTTATTGCCAAACAAGTTAAGCCCAAGAAAACCGGCGAGCCTTACCTCGCGCTTACCCTGGGCGACCGCACAGGCCAGATCGAAGCCAAGATGTGGGACAACGTCGCGGACGCCATCGACGTCTTCGATCAGGACGATTACATCAAGGCCAAAGGCCTCATTAACAAGTACAAGAATCGTTTTCAGTTGACGATCCACAAGCTGCGCCGCCTGCAGGACGGGGAAGTCGAATTCGCCGACTACCTGCCAAAAACCACCAAGAATCTGGACGAACTCTGGCAAACGCTAACCGACTTCGTTGCCAGCTTTAAGAATCCTCATCTCAAAGCGCTGTTGCAAAGTTTCATGACAGACGCCCAGGTAGCGGAGGCATACCGCTGCGCCCCTGCGGCCAAGACTCTGCACCATGCTTACATCGGCGGTCTGCTGGACCATGTGGTATCACTTTTTCGCTCCTGCGACCTGGTATCGCGCAATTATCCGCAAGTCGATCGCGATCTGCTCCTGACCGGGGCATTTCTGCATGACATTGGCAAAATCCACGAACTGGCCTACACCCGCTCGTTTTCCTACACGACGCGCGGGCAGTTGCTGGGGCATATGATTATTGAGATCGAGATGCTGCACGCCAAGGTCGCGCAGGTGCCCGGATTTCCGGAAGAGCTGAAAACTTTGTTGGAGCACCTCATCATCAGCCACCACGGACAATACGAATTCGGCTCTCCCAAACTACCCATGTTTCCGGAAGCGCTCATGCTCCACTATCTGGATGATCTTGACTCGAAAATGGAAAGCATGCGCGCCCACTTCGAACGGGAGGCAGATTTGGAGAGCCCCTGGACCAGCTATAATCCCTCGCTGGGACGGCCTTTACTGAACAGCGCCAAGTTTCTCCATAAGAACGGCGCGGCGGCGCCCGTAAGCGCTTCTGCCGCGGCGGCATCATCCTCGCCCGCTGCGGTTGGCAATTCCCCGCCGGATGCGACACTAAGTTTGTCTCTGAACCAAACTCCAACACTTCCCGGATTAGACCCTTTGCGCGAGAATAGGGATATCACTCCGGCCACAGCACTCACACGCGAGGAAGAGATCTGACGGCAGCGACCGT
>QIAS01000221.1 GCA_003225615.1 Acidobacteriota bacterium
CGCGACCGACCACGCGCAGCTTTCCGGCATGCTCGAGCAATTCGGCATTTACTTGAACCGCGGAGCGCACGATGAGCGCGTCGGCGTCTTTTAATTCTGTGGACAACTTACCGTCAAGCTGATCATGGGTGATCAGGGTCCAGCGCGGTTCGCGCAACAGATCCACGGCAGAAGAAGAAATTTTTTCGGCGACAATGATTTTCATCAGTGCCCTTTGCAGGAGTGCTCCTGGCAGTCGCTATGAGGATACCTGATTTTAATTCGGCTGCTTGGGTGGATAGCGGGCAATCTCCCCGGGAGGTTTGTAAAGTACAGCCGCGGACAGGAATGTCCGCGCCACACAAGAAAACTTATGCCAGCGGTTACGCTTCTACGGACTCTTGCGTCTGGGCGTTGTGCTTGGCATAGACCTCTTGGGCAGCGCGCACGGCGGCGCCGTATGGTACCGGCTTTCCAGTCACGGTTGTTAAGACGTGCTCCAGCGCGGCGAGAATTCCAATGGTGTCCAGATAGTCGTAATAGCCGAGGTGTGCGATGCGGAACAGCTTGCCTTTCATCTCCCCCTGGCCGTTTGCCACTACGGCGCCGAAAGACTCACGGAATTCCTTGACGATTTGGCCGGAATCGACGCCGGCAGGCGATTGAATTGCCGTCAGCGCTGCGGCAGGCGCTGAAGGTGCGAATAGTTGTAGGCCCAGAGCATGGGCTCCCGCGCGGGTCATTTCGGCAGCGAGTTCGGCGTTGTTGATCAGGGCTTCACGTCCGGCAGCCAAGTCGCCGTCTCCCATCTGGCGGACATAGTCGAGCGCGGCGGCGAGCGCCGCGAATAACGAAGTAGCGGGTGTATACGCGGACTCACCTTTGGCGGCCGCTTTGCGCTCTTTACGCAGGTCGAAATAGTAGCGAGGAGATTTCGTGGATTCCATGCGCTTCCACGCACGCTCGCTGACTGCGCAGTAAGCGAGGCCCGGAGGAATCATGAGAGCCTTTTGGGAGCCTCCGATGATGAGGTCAATGCCCCAACCATCGACGTTGAAATGAGTGGTGCCGAGGCCGGTAATAGCGTCAATGACGAGCATGGTTTCGTCGCCGGCAGCGCGTACAAGTTTTGCGATCCCTTCTACATCGTGTCGAGCCCCGGTCGAACTCTCAGTAGCCTGCATGTAGACGGCTCGAACCTCGGGCGTGAATTTCCGGCGGACGTCGTCGAGTGAAATGGTTGCACCGTAGGGCGCGCTGAAGAGTTCCACGCTGCAGCCGAACGCCTTGGCCAGATCGCGCCAGCGTTCGCCGAACTTACCCGCCGTAAGTACCAGGACCTTGTCGCCGGGAGAGGTCAGATTTGAGACGGCCGCTTCCATGACACCGGTGCCGGAGCAGGCAAGTACCAGGACGTCATTCTTTGTGCCGATGAACTCCTTCATATCCGTCAGCACGCGCGTGAACAGCGCGCGAAAGTCGCCAGTGCGATGGTGCAGGCTGAAGGAAGCCATCGCGGTCTGGGCGGCTGGCAACAGTGGCGTGGGACCGGGCGTGAAGAGACGGTTTTTGCGGAGCATTGAGACGAGTCCTCTTAAACTAGGATATGCAGTTAGTTTAATCCAGCATCGCCGTCCAGGCACTCCCTGTAATTTCACAAGCCCGACCACCAAGGACACGAAGGCGCACGAAGTAAAAGCTTTTTTGTTCATGATTCTTCGTAATGCTCGTGGAGGATAGACGCCGGTTAGTCGCCTCTCTAGGGCGGTCTATAATCTGGGCATGCCCCTGATCGATAAAATCCAGCAAGCCATCACCGCAGCTATGAAGGCGCGGGACGAGCAGCGGCTCTCCACACTGCGCATGGTTAAGACGGCGCTCAAGAACCGGGAAATCGAAAAAATGGCGCCACTCGATGACAAAGAGTCGCAGCAGGTGCTGAGCACGCTCATCAAGCAGCGCAAGGATTCGGTCGAGCAGTTCACCAAGGGCGGACGGCAGGAGATGGCAGATAAGGAAGCTGCCGAGATCAAGCTGATTGAAACCTATTTGCCGCAGGCGGCTGGGGAGGCAGAGATTGTGGCTGGCGTGAAAGCAGTCGTTGCCGAGATGGGCTCGCCCACGATGAAAGACATGGGCTCAGTTATGAAGAATTCCATGGCGCGGTTTCAGGCGAGCGGGCTGCGGGTGGATGGCAAGCAGGTGAGCGAGGTGGTTAAGCGGGAATTGGCAGGGAAATAGGAGTCGGCTGCCAGCCATCCGCGAACGCACTTGGCATCTTGCACCTAGCGATGTCGATGTTGTCACGTCCCGCTACTTCAGGAGTTGCGATCCGTAATCGATACATTTTTTCTTCTCTGATACCCGCGCCAGGACTGCGCCCAGAGCATAGGCTACCGAAGCATAAAACGGGGCCGTCAAGAAAATCTGGTACACACACTCACTGCCACCGCAATTCTTCCCGAAGTACGTGTCCCAGGTCGAATCATATTTGGACATGGCGCCGTGCCAATCCCAGGCACTCCAAATGAGAAGAATGCACGAGGGTACCCATGACCAGAATGCAAACCTGTGTCTGATCCGCTTGTAAAAGAAGGCACCGAAGCATGCTCCGGCTAGAATGTTTGGGAGCCAAAAAGGTTCGCCGACCAATTGCTCGGCGAGTGAGTCATTCCATCCTGCCAGTCGAGACACGGTCACCGCCAAGAAGGCGAACGTGAAGCCGACAAGCACCGCAAGGTATACCAGGAAAAAATGAGCGACACCGGCTGGGTGCGACCGGTAGTTTCCAGCTTCGTCCCAAAGCACCTCCTTTTTGCCATCGGGTATGACTCTATTGAGCATCCCCTACTCCGCAAAAATCTACTTGCTTCTCTGGAGCTCGCGGTACGCCTCGCTTTTCGATACACCCATCTCTTTGGCTAATTTCTTCAAGGCAGCCTTTTCGTCGAGCTTCTCTGCCGACATGATCGCCTCAACTCGCTGCCGAACGGAGGCGGCGGGCGCTGCCGGTTTTGCGCCCGATTCTTCCGCCTTGCCGATAATCAGCGTGATCTCGCCTTTGATCTCAGCGCGAGATTTCAGGGTGTCCAGAATTTCGCTGGCGCGGCCCCGCAGGAATTCTTCGTGTAGCTTGGTCACTTCGCGCGCAACTACCACGTGCCGGTCCGCTCCCAACACCTCGACGACATCTTTGAGCGCATCGAGCAAGCGGTGCGGCGCCTCATAGAAGACCTGCGTGCGCGGTGACTCCTGAATGCTCTCTAAAAGGGCTCGCCGCTGCCCAGCTTTGTGCGGCAGGAAGCCGCTGAAACGGAAAGAGTCGGTGGAGAGGCCGCTGGCGACCAGCGCAGCGAGAAATGCGGTTGCGCCCGGGATGGGAATTACCGGTACGTGGTGCCGTATGGCGAGGGTGATCAGGCGGAATCCGGGATCGGAGATGCCGGGCATGCCGGCATCGGTGACCATGGCGATGCGCGTGCCTTGCTCGAGATCCACAATCAACTCCGCCGCGCGCGTCATTTCATTGTGCTCGTGATAGCTGATGGTGCGGGTGGAGATGCCGTAGTGATTCAGCAGTTTTTGGGTCTGACGCGTGTCTTCACAAGCGATCAGGTTCACTTCCTTGAGCACCCTAAGGGCGCGCAGCGTGATGTCCTCGAGATTGCCGATAGGAGTAGCGACCAGGTAGAGCGTTGGCCCGGGCGGAAGGGCGGTCTGATCGGAGTTCGCGGTGGCTGGTCCCG
>QIAS01000222.1 GCA_003225615.1 Acidobacteriota bacterium
GATTTTTCTTCGACAATGTGCTTCACTTCATCACTGGCGCCTTTGCGCAAAACCCGGCCGTAGCCGGCGGGATTTTCCAACTGCGCTGCAAGCAGAGTCATGGCGGCTTTCTTGGAAAGATGAAAGTCGCGCAGAGACTCGATGGTTTGTGAACTGATGAGAGGCGCGTCGCCAGACAACACAATCACGTGTTTATAAGGGGCAAGAGCCTCACGCGAGACCATCAAGGCATGGCCTGTACCGCGTTGAGGCTGCTGGAGGACAAAATTGATGCCGGTGTGAGCGACCGCCTCGCGCACATGGTCGGCCTCGTGACCGATGATTGCGTACACATCCTTGGCGGGCACAACCTTCGTCGCCGCCGCGATTACATGAGCGAGCAACGGCTTTCCCCCTACTTCATGCAACAGACTCGAGCCGGGTGCCTTTGCCGGCGGCCATGATAGCGATTGCGATCCGGGGCGCAGTTGTTTTGCTGGAAGCTGAGGAATGTTTTTTGGGGGGAGACATTGGATTCCAATATACCGCGACCTTGGGCGCGAGAACATCTCTCTCAGCCCAACGGACTCCAGGCCGCGGGGTTGTGGCGGCACCTACGCACCTCGGGGGCTAAGGGCCAGTATAAAACCCTCGAAGCGTGCCCTTTCAGATCAGCGCCGGATGGTAGAAGCGTCGTGGGTCGCCGGGGCCCGAGCAACTAACTGCAGCAAGTCGCGGGCGACGTGGTCGGTCGCGTGGCGGGCGACACCGGCCTCTTCCAGATAGTCGCCTAATACCGGGCAAACCCCGAGCTCTTCAATGGCTTCCAGGTCTGCCACGATCTGGGTGGCTCCCTCGAGGGCGTATTTGGCTTTCAGTTCATCGGAGACAGGTTTGCGGTTGATGAGTGCATAATCAAAAATATTGGCGTGGGCGTGATCGTAGAGCGCTCGAATGTGATCGGCGGCGGTAAGGCCGAGGCTTTCATTAGCCTGTGTCATCAGGTTGCAAACGTATACCTTTACTGCGCTGGAGTTCACAATCGCCTGGGAAATCCCTTGCACCAGCAAATTGGGAATTAAGCTTGTGAAAAGCGATCCCGGACCGATGGTGATGAGGTCAGCGTTGGCGATTGCGTCCAGGGTTTGTGGCATGGGCTCCACGTCAGGAGGAACAAGGACCAATTCTTTGATGCGTTCCTTGCTGGCAGTAATTTTGGTCTCGCCACGCACGCGGGAACCGTCCTGCATAAGGGCCTCGAGTTCGATGCTGGAAGTCGTGGCCGGGAAGATGTGTCCGCGGGTGGTCAGAATCTCAGAGGAAAGGCGCACCGCTTCGGCGAAATCGCCGGTGATGGAAGTGAGGGCTGCGAGGAAAAGATTGCCGAAGCTATGGCCCTCGAGTCCAGAGCCCTTCTGAAAACGGTGCTGGAACAGACGCGAGAGTAGTGCTTCATCTTCAGACAAGGCGACGACGCAGTTGCGGATGTCGCCGGGGGGCAGCATATTCAGTTCTTTGCGCAGACGGCCGCTGGAGCCGCCATCGTCACTGACGGTAACTACCGCAGAAAGTTCTCCTATTGCGGGCTCCCCGGGAAGGGCCACGCGAGGGCCGGCGGAAGCGGCTACGTAGCGTTTAAGACCTTTGAGAAGGGTGGAAAGACCAGTGCCACCTCCGATAGCCACAAGCCGCAGCGGTACGCCGCCCGTTCTTTTCGCCCGCTCCGGGGACTCTGGCTCCATGCGGCTTCCTAAACTTCAGAATCGCTTGTGTCAGCAGGCATTTCCGCGCCCGGATCGGGGTAGAGCAGTTCAGTAAAGCGGGGGTCCTCCGCCAGATTCTGGAAATCAGAATCGTTGCGGGCCTGGAAGCGAAGAGACGAATTCTGGCGAATGGCTTCGTCCAAATGCTTCAAGGCATCTTCGACGTGGCCAGTAAGGCAATCCAGAGCTGCCAGGCCGTAAAGGACGTAATCTGCTTTGGGAACTTGCTTCAGCAGCTTTTCAATGTGCTCCCGTGCACCCACGTAATCGCCTACATTCATCAGGGAGACAGCAAAGTCGAAGTGCTCTTCCGGGCTTTTGAACTGGCTGCTAACCCGCTCGAGATGGTGATTGCAGGTGTTCAGGTGAACCGAAGCACGGTCAACCACTTCCTTAGGGCCACTCAGCACCTTCTGGAGAAGCGACTTGGCCTTCTCGTATTTGTGCTCCTGCAGAGCGCGCAATCCTGCCTCGTAGTTTTGCACAGCCTGTGCAAAATGCGGATCGTCGCCGAGCGCTTTCTTCGCAGCCGGTTTCTGGGCCATCTGCAAAACTCTTCCTGTGTTCTTCGTAAGTACTCCTTTATGTGCTACTTACAAAAGCAGAGTTATATTTCCGCTGCTAGTAAACCAGATTGATCTCGGAGAGTTTGAGTCAGCATGCATCATGGCCGAGGCAGTTCGCTTGTGGAAAACGCCTACACTGACCTTACGGTTTATACCCGCCTCAGGCTTGGCCCGTCAACTGACCCTGGGATCTGTCCTAGCCGTCGAGCGTAATCGCGGAGAAGCTAATTGGTCGCAGCCGCTGACTCCAGGTTCACCTGTCTCCATTCGCCCTTGATAATCCCTTGCCGAATCTGGGCGGCGGTCTTGTGCTTCTGAGTCATGGAATAACTGTAGTAAAGCTCTTTCAGGCAAGTGGCGCACTGCGCGCCATGCGTATTTTCAAAGCAACTATGCAGGCTGTTATGGCCCATGCGGTCGCAGTAGCAATAGCATGGCTGTTGATGAAGAACGACCGGGATCTTTGACGCCAGCTCATAGGCGTGGGTTTGATACGCGTACTGTGCGTTAGCTCCCCATAGCTGCTCTTTGGGAAGAATTGGAGGCAGCTTGGTTCCCTTGGCCGGAGGCCTCGCGTTATAGGCCGGCATTGCGCCATGCTCTTCTTCGGAGTCCTGAGACCGTGACCACTGTGAGGTCATCATCACAGTGACCACAAACAGAAATGCCAGGATCAGTCCATGCTTCAACATATTGGGAATCCTCGGGTTCGCTTATTGTAACCCGAAGGGCGGGCTGCTTCCTACTGCTGGTGTGGCAAAGGCCAGGTACGGTGAGCGCTTCGTAACCACGGCAGTGCAAAGGTTTTTCGCAGGCAATCCTGAACAGGCAGAGGCTGTTCCGTATACAATGAGACACAATGCTGGATCAGCTTAGCCCTGCACAAAAAACATCGCCGGAAATGCCTCTGCCGCGAAGGACGCGCACGGGACCTATCCTCGCGGTCTGGCTGCGCGATCTCATCATCTCCCTGGCGATTTCGGCATTTATAATCATTTTCCTTTACCAGCCGGTTAAAGTCGAAGGCACCAGCATGATGCCTTCCCTCGATGACCAGGAGCGGATCTTCGTCAACAAGTTCGTTTACCGGCTGGAAGCCATTCAGCGCGGCGATATTGTGGTGTTTCGCTATCCTCGCGACCCGTCAAAAAGCTACATCAAGCGGGTGATTGGGCTGGCTGGCGACCATATCCGCATTGTGGCCGGGCAGGTCTATGTGAATGGCCTGCTACTGGAAGAGGACTACGTTCCTTCCGAATATGCCGATGTGCGTTCGTACCAAGATGGCCGAGAGATCGTCGTTCCTCCCAATTCTTACTTTGTGCTGGGCGACCACCGCACCATGTCCAATGATAGCCGCGATTTCGGTCCGGTGAATCAGAGTTATATCTACGGGAAGGCGGTGTTCGGATATTGGCCGGTGGATAAGCTGGGACGGTTGCGGTAATCAGTCAATCAGTCACATTCCTCTCAAAATGGAAGCAGGAATGAGGTATGCTGACCTGCCCAACTCCCGTTGCGCGAAACCACCATTAGTTAGAAATTTCGCAGGGCGCTCCACGATACATTTCCCTCGAGAACCTTTGTGAAGGCGAAAATCGCCGCATTGTTGCCTATCGTTCTGCTGGTGGGATGTGCTCCCGCTTTTCTGTTCACTCGTGGTTGTTCCGCCTCAAAAACCAAGGCTCTGGCCGAGGGGGGCGTGACCAGATTTCATGCGCAGTTGGACGCCGAGCAATATCACGAGATCTACGCTCAGGCCAGCCCGGAATTCCAGAACTCGGGAAGTGAAGCCGATCTCACTAAGTTCTTTTAAGCGGTCCATCGCAAATTGGGAAAGGTGCAGCGCACCAATGAGCAAACATCCTTTATAAACTTCACCACCTCAGCCAACATTGCGACCCTTACCTACCCAGTTCACCTGGCGAGTTAACGAGAAGCAGGCTACTCTTATAGGATACCGAATTGATGCGCCGGCGCTGATCACCCAATAACCACGAAGCGCGGAGGCGAGGCTGGCACGCCCATCTTTGGGCACCGGGGGTTATGCTTAATGCGAGCGTTCCCCACAGACAGGAGCTATTGAAATGCTTCTACATGGAATTTTTCCTCCCATCACCACGCCGTTCTATCCTGACGGCCGAATCTATTTCAAAAAACTTGAATTCAACGTCGAGCGCTACTCGAAGACTCCGGTGGCGGGCATCGTTGTCCTGGGGTCCACAGGCGAAGCCATCCTGTTGTCGGACGAGGAGCGCCGCGAGGTGCTTAAGACAGCGCGCGAGTCGGCCGCGCCGGGTAAGGTCCTCGTAGCCGGAACAGGGATCGAGTCGGCGATTGAGACCCTCAGGCTGACCGACTATGCGGCTGAGCTCGGCTACGACGTGGCCATGGTTCGTACCCCCCACTATTACAAAAGCCAGATGAGCCCCAGCAGCATGCTGGCTTTCTATCGCACAGTGGCGGACCGATCCCCGTTGCCCGTAATTATCTATAACTTCCCGCAAGCCACCGGATATGACATTCCCGCCGAGTTGGTTATTGAACTCGCGGAGCATCCGAACCTGATTGGCATCAAGGAGTCGAGCGGGGACGTCGAGAAAGTTCGCAAGATGGTGGAGGGCACTCGGCAGGTGAAGCACGCGGCTACGGTCAGCGAAACATTTCAGGCGATTACCCCACGGATGGTTAAGGCTACTTCGGAAGGGAATGGACAGGGCGGAGAACTGGTTCAGGTTGCGGTACTGGCCGGGGCAGGGAAGACCGGAACCGCGGGAAAAGCATCTTCTCCCGCCGTTACAGTGGTGGGCGGCATGAAGACGCGCCAGAAGGAAGTTGGATTTCAGGTGCTGGTCGGGGCGGCGCAGAAACTGGAGCCCTCGTTGCAAGCGGGAGCCGTCGGTGCAATCCTGGCCTTTGCCGATGCCGCTCCCACAGCTTGTTATGAGATTTATGCCGCTTGGAAGGAAGGCGACTCGGAACTGGCGCGCCTGAAGCAACAGCGCATCGGCGCGGCTGCGCAGCGCGTGGTGGGAGAACTGAGCATTCCGGGCGTGAAATATGCCATGGATTTTAACGGGTATTTTGGCGGACCGCCACGTTTGCCGCTGCTGCCGTTAACCGCGGCCCTGAAGGCCGAGATCGAGCAGATGCTCTCAGATATTCGTAACTGAGGTCACGTCCCCTTCGCGGTCCCCTCACAATCAGCTCAAACGTCCCGCGAGTGAGACGGGATGCTCCTTTCCCGTGATTGGCATCATGGGCACCTTGTCACAAGCAGTTGTGAGGAGCGTCACAATCGGCTATAATTGGAACGAACGTTCGATAAATCAATGTGTGCGGCTTCCAATCTTGCTCGTCCGGCGCTGGCTTCAAGACTGCGTCCTCGCAAGCCGGTTGCGGAGAGCCGTTTTGACCGCCGCCAAGCGGAAATTCTTAAGCACGCTACCGAGGTTTTCTACGAAAAAGGTTATGAAGGCGCGTCGATGCGCGACCTGTCCCGCGCGACGGATACGTCCTTGGCCGGCCTCTATTACTATTTCGAGTCCAAGGAGCGTCTGCTTTACCTCATCCAGAAGCACACGTTCACTACCATCGTCGAGCGGCTGAAGGAGCGCCTGCAGGGGGTTCCCGATCCTGAGCAGCGCATCCGAATCTTTATCCTCAATCACCTGGAATATTTTCTGGCCAACCAAAAGGCCATGAAGGTGCTCTCGCATGAGGACGATGCCCTCAAGAACGGCTTTGGCCAGGAGATTGCCGGTATCAAACGCGAGTACTACCGCATCTGCGTGGATCTGCTGGAGAAATTCAAAGAAGCAAAAGCATTAGAATTCAAGAGCCGTATTGCCGTGCTTAGCCTCTTCGGCATGATGAATTGGATTTATACCTGGCATAACCCGCGCGTAGATGCTAACGCTGCCGAGTTGGCCCGACAGATGGGCGACATTTTTCTCCGAGGCATTCTGGCTGCCGGTCCGGGGAAGGCGGCATCGAAGAAAAAGCCGGGTTCAGCAAATTGATTCCAGCAGAGCGAAGTCAGCAAGCTACAGAAAAGGAGTTGTGAAGATGGCTACGACCACACAGCCGGTTACAACTGACGCCACCAAGCAATTGGTCAAGTACCGCACCGAAAACGGGGTCGCCGTGATCGAGATGAACGATCCGCCGGCGAATACTTACACATACGA
>QIAS01000223.1:0-4180 GCA_003225615.1 Acidobacteriota bacterium
GCACCGGAATACGAATCGTACGCGCCTGATCAGCAATTGCACGAGTAATGGCCTGCCGAATCCACCACGTGGCGTAGGTGGAGAATTTGTAGCCACGGCGGTACTCGAACTTGTCCACAGCCTTCATCAGGCCGATGTTGCCCTCCTGGATCAAGTCCAGAAACTGCAAACCGCGATTGGTGTACTTCTTGGCAATCGAGACAACCAGTCGCAAGTTGGCTTCGATCAGCTCGCGCTTGGCCTGCTCGGCATCCATGTCGCCCTGGATGATCTCGCGCTGCGTGCGCTTGAGCTCCTGGAACGACACACCGGCTTCAGCTTCGAGCTTTTCCAATTCCGAGCGGATGGCTCGCGACTGCCGGCGGTATTCTTTCTTCTGTTCTTCACTGCGGGTAGCGTCCGCCTTGCGCTCCAGGTTCTGAGACTGACGGTCCAGCGAGCGCATGCCATCGACGGTCTTATTGACCCGTTCAATTAGGCGCTTGCGCTCAGTGTTGGTGAAACCCAGAGTGCGCACCGCTAGCGAGACCCGAACAATAGAACGCGCCAACGCGATGCGGTAACGGCGAAAGTCCTTCGGACGCTTCTTCTGCGAGATAGTGGCAAACTTCTCCGCCACCTGGCCAGCCTTCTTGTAAAGCTTTGCCAGCTCGTCGATCTTCCCGGTGAATTCGTTCAGGCGATTTTCAAGGATCTCATCGGTGATCTCTTCTTCATCAAAGGTCACCAGTTCCTTGATGGAACGCACGCCCTTCTTGAGATCTTCACCGGTGGCCAACAATTCATTAATGACAATAGGCGAGCGCGACAATGCCTTAAGCACGCGCAATTGCCCGCGCTCAATGCGTTTCGCAATCTCGACTTCACCTTCGCGGGTGAGCAGCGGAACCGTGCCCATCTCGCGCAGGTACATGCGTACCGGATCGTTGGTTTTTTCCAAGGCCCCGGGCGTCAGATCCAGTTCGACGTCCTCGGAGCCCTCTTCTACTTCTTCGAATTTTTTGTCGAGCGCAGAGGAAGGGAGTTTGGGCCCTTCCAGCACGTCGATACCCTGGGTACCGATCGTGGTCAGCAGATCATCCAGGTCTTCGGGAGAGTGCACATCGTGCGGGATAAGGTCATTGACCTCACTGTAAGTGAGATATCCCTTCTCCTTGCCTGCATCAATCAGCTTTTTAATGTCGTCGTACTTGTCGTCTAGAGCCAAAGATTCCTCGATAACCCAATTCGTCCCATGAGAAGGACGGCGGACTCAGTCAGCGGTGGGAATTTGAATGTGCGGAGTTGCGCGCCGGTACAAACTTTCAGAGTATAGCACGGGACCGCCGCTCTGCCCATCCAGTGTTCTCTGCACCCCTGAGCATCCGCACCGGATAGTCCTCTCCTGTTAATAAGTTAGATGGTCCTAGGGCGTGTTTTGTTTCAAGATACCAGCCCAATATTTCCGCCCAGAAATGTTGGTAAGTTCCTCAAAATGAGGCGGCGGCCGGACCCTCTTCGGGCCCACCCACATCCGCGAGGCCCGGATCCATCAGGGCCCGTTTGACTTTAATCCGCTCCTCCGCCAAGGCCAGGCGCTGCTTGAGGTCTGCCACCCGGCTGGGGCCGTCGAGGGCGCGTTCGATTTCTTTCAGCCGGCGGTTCAAGGCTTTCTTCCGCAATGCCCGCACCGCCCTTTCCAGGCTGTCCGCCGTCAGTTCCTCCTCTTCTCTCATCAGAATGGACGCCAGAAGGCGGCGGTCGAAATCTGAGAGCGGTAAAGAAACTATATCGGCCACATCAGGCGTGACATTGAACAGGGCATCTACCAACGATTCCGTGCCCAGCCCCTGATGCAGGCGCTCGCTGGCAAGGACAAAGCGCGCCTGGCGCGCCGGGTCAAACTCTTCCTCCGCGCCGTCGCGGGAGGAAGAGTGCTCCTCGGAAGTCTGCATTTGCGACGCCGAAGCTAGTGCCCGGACCAGGATGCGCTCTGCTTGGGTAACCTGTGCCTCCGCCGGCGCCTTCAGAGTGGCGGCGGAGCGGCTGGTAGCAGCATGTTTCAGCTCCTGCCGCAACACGGCCGAATCAATGCCGAGTTTTTGCGCAATTTCATGTGCAAGTTCGTCGCGAATAATACGGCTGGGTACCCGTTGAATGTGGGGCAGAAGATAGTTCACCGCCTTGACTTTGCCTTCGGCGCTGCGGACCGGGAACTGCGTCCGTGCCCGTTCGATCAGATAGTCGAAATAAGATTGGGAATGGCGTAGAGCTTCGGCGTACGCCTCTTTGCCCTTACGGCAAATGAACAAGTCAGGATCAAACCCTGCTTCCAGCGTAAGTACCTTGATTTGAAATTCCTCTTGCACCAGCAAACCAAGCGTCCGCTCGGTAGCCTTGGCCCCAGCAGCGTCAGGATCGAAATTAACCACTACGTTCTTGCTGAACCGCCCCAACAGCTTCGCCTGGATTTCCGTAAAAGCCGTGCCCGAACTCGCAATCACGTTCTGAAATCCCGCGGCAAACACAGAGATGCAATCCATCTGGCCTTCGACCAGGATGGCATAGTCCAGCTTGCGAATGGCCTCCTTGGCCCGATCCAGGTTGAACAGCACCCGCGACTTCGAATAAATCGCGGTCTCCGGCGAGTTCAGATACTTTGGCCCAGCCTTCTCATCCCGCGACAACGTGCGCCCGGTAAAGGCAATAATTTTTCCCGACTCATTAGCAATTGGGAAGATGACGCGGTTGCGGAATTTGGAATACATGGAGAGGAGACCGGCTTGCGGCTTCGGGCTACCGGCCTCCGGCTCGTTGTCATTTCGGGCGGAGTCGAAGGGCCTTACATTTTCCGAATCGCTAATTGATGCCTGAGGTCTGGTTTCTTGCGGTCTGCCTGCCGCTACCCGCGACCCGTCTTCCGGAAGCCGGGCGCTTTCCCCTTTCTTCCACGAAAACAATCCCGACTCTCTCAGCAACTCTTCATCGAAGTCCCCGCGCAACCGGTCCCGCAGCAGAAAGCCCGAGTCCGGAGCGTAGCCAATGCGGAAGCAGGTGATCATCTCTGCATTCAGCCCGCGTCCGGCAAGGTACTCGCGTGCATGTGCCCCCTCCGGCCGCCGCAAGCAGTCCTGGAAAAATGCAGAGGCTCGCTCGTGCATTTCCACGAGTGCCGTACGAACGTTGGCTTCCTTCGCCTCAGCCGGGCTCGAGTAGCTGACCTTCGGCAGTGGAATGCCCAGCTTTTGCGCCACCGCCCGCACCGCTTCCGGAAACGTAATGTTTTCAATTTTTTGCATGAAGGAAAACACGTCCCCCGATGTCCCGCAGCCGAAGCAGTGAAAGAACTGCCGCGTGGCATGCACCGAAAACGACGCCGTTTTCTCGCTGTGGAATGGGCAGAGGCCGGAATAGTTCTGCGCCCCGGCCTTCTTCAGCTTGACGTACTCGCCCACAACACGGACGATGTCCGCCTGCTGTTTAACCGTGTAGGCGAAGTCCCCCGGGGTGGACATTGGATCAACTACACCTCCCGACAGCTTAGCGCATAAGCGAATAAAAAGCGAAGCTCTGTGGAAAAGCTGTTGAAAAGCAATCTTTCCGGTGGACGGGCGCGTAAATCGGGTTCAGGAGGCGCCATGGCGGGCCCGCTTAGACCGCTTGGTTGCCGTCCGCGGTCACGCGGCATCTGAACAGCTTGGAGGGCCTGATGGACACAGCATGGGAATTATTCGTCCACGAACTTAGGAACATGTTGAACTGCGAGAATCAGCTGGTGCGGATACTGGCGGAGGCGGAGACCGAGTCTAGCAACGAGTCGTTGCGCAGAGCCTTCGAAGAACATCGCCATCAGACGGAAAACCATGCGGCGCGAATCACGCAGGTGTTCCGTGACATCGGCGAAGTGCCGGAGCAGGGGGAGTGCAAAGGTGTGGAGGGCCTGAAACAGGAAAAGCAGGAGATCATGAAACACGACCCATCGAAGGAGTTGGTCGACTTCATCAACTGCGGCGCCGGTATCAAGGCAGAGCGGTACGAGATCAGCTCGTATGAGAACCTGATTCTGCTGGCACGCGAATTGGGCGCGCTAAACTCGGCGCGGCTGCTCAAAGAAAATTTGAACGAGGAGCAGGAAGCGCTGGAGAAGCTGCAGAACTTAACGGGCATGCTGAAGCCGAAAAACCTGGGCGTCAGCACTGAC
>QIAS01000223.1:4286-5123 GCA_003225615.1 Acidobacteriota bacterium
GATTGACCGGCGCTTGCGACGCAGCCATAATTTATAAACGCTCGGTGGAACCGCTGAGAACGAACGCTTCGTCCTCCCGCCTCGGCTAAGCGTCGGAAGCGCCCCGAAACCGCATGAAAGAGTTGCTGGCAGGCATCGTGATGGTACCCGGCGTAGTAGCCGGGCTGCTGTATGCGGTCTTCGCCTACCTGTATCACCTGAGCCGCGAGGCTTATTTCCGCGCCTGGAAGACTGGCTGGGGCGCGTACTGCCTTTATTACGCGCTGATCACGCTGAACTTCTACACAAGCCAGTCCGCAATCGTGTACCTGGTCGCGAATTTATTGCTGGTTGGGATGGCGCTGTGCATCTTCGCGTCCACCCGGCTGATGGAGAGAAGCTTCTTCGCTCCCTCGCGGTCGGTAGAACGGAGTTTCCGATTACAGCGATCGGACGTGATGCTTGGGGCGGGGCTGGTAGCGCTGGCAATCTGGAACCTCTGGGCGCATTTCGACCACGGCGTGTTTCGGCTGGACGTGGAGCGGCACCGGTACTTGCGGCTGGAGGTCGGAGTCGGAATCCTGCTTGCCTTCTGCGGATATCGGTTCTACCGGTATGCGAGGCAGCGCGATTCGGTGGGTTTCTGGCTTCTCTCGGCGTCGCTGGCGGTGTGGTCGGCGCTGCTGGGCTTCCGGCAGTTCCATTCCGTGTTTGAGCAGTTGTTCGGGCAGTTCGGCCACTTCCTGGGACCGATTCCGCAGATGCTTTTGGGAATCGGCATGCTGATGGTGCTGTTCGAAAATGAGCGGCGGGTGGTCCAGGAAAATGCGTTGGCGTTCTCGACGCTGGAGGTGAACA
>QIAS01000223.1:5178-5860 GCA_003225615.1 Acidobacteriota bacterium
CTGCCCGCAGAGCGCGCGTGTTTGCTGATCGCCGAGCGATGGCGTGCAATTCTGCCGTCGGCACAGCAGGGCTTTTCGCCCGAGTTCCTGGCGCAACTGGAGGAGACGGCTGCAAGCGAGTACCTGGGCGAACTGGCATATCGCGGTGGCGGGTTGACGACCCTGCGCGATTTAAGCCTGGGAACCGCGCCGACAACCTCCGCCGCAGCGCGCTCCGCGCAGGTGAAGGAATTGCTGATCGGCGAAAACATCCGTCACGCCAGCCTGCTTAACCTGCAAACACGGGAAAACAACTTTGGCGTGGTGCTGTTCCCGCATAGCGCACCCAAGCCTGGGAGTTCGTCGCAGACACGGCTGCTGTTGGGCGTCGGGCTGCAGATCGGGATGACGCTGGAAAACTATGTAGTCATGCACGATGCTCACCGGAGAACCAAAGAATACGAACTGCTGACCCAAATCGGGCAGGCGATCAGCTCGCGGCTGGACAAGGATGAGGTTTTGCGGACAGTGCACAAGGAGTTGGGGCAACTGTTCGACACGAGCAACTTCTACGTCGCGTTCCAACAAGGTGAGTACATTCACTTCGAACTGGAAGTGACCGAAGGAAAGATCCAGCCCAAGCGGTCGCGCAAGCTGAGCAACGGCATTACGGAGCACATCATCCGCACCGGTGCGCCGCTGC
>QIAS01000223.1:6043-8044 GCA_003225615.1 Acidobacteriota bacterium
CGTGGCCGTGGAAAATGCGCGGCTGTTCAGCGAGGAGCAGAGACGGGCGCGGCAACTGGGATTCCTCAACAACATTTCCAAGACCGCCATCTCCAGTGACGACGCCGAGCAGATGCTGGCGGAAATTGTCGCCGAGATCCAGAAGAACTTTCAGTTCGATCACATCGGCATCGGCATTCTCGACTACGCCACGAAGGACATAGAGATCAAGGCGGAAGCAGGCACCACGGCACAAGCGCTGGGCAAGCGCGTGCCGCTGGGAGTCGGCATCCTGGGACGGGTAGCACGGACGAATGAAATGGCGCTGGTGCAGAACTCCGGCGAAGGTCACGTGCTGTGCATTCTGCGGGAGTCGCGATCAGTGTTGTGCTTGCCCATCACCTACGGTGAAACCATGCTGGGGGTCCTGAACGTCGAGAGCCAGCGGGAGAACGCGTTCACGCCACAAGATGTGCTGATCATGAACACGCTGGCGGATCTGCTGGCGACGGCGCTGCACAACGTGTTCGTATTCCAAAAGTTGCAACAGCAGTCCATCACCGATGGCCTCACGGGCATCAAAACGCGGCGTTTCTTCTGGGAAGCGGTCAGTTCGGAATGGAAGCGCGCGGCGCGCTCAGGGCGGCCGTTCTCGGTTGTGCTCATGGATCTGGATAAGTTCAAGGAAGTGAACGACACCATGGGACACCTGGAAGGCGACCTGGTTCTGGCGCGAGTAGGGCGTTTGCTGGAGCAGAAGTGCCGGCAGTCGAACGTGGTCGCCCGTTACGGGGGCGACGAGTTCGTGGTGCTGATGCCTGAGACTGGCGTGGAACAGGCCCAGATTCTGTCGGAGCGGCTGCGGCTGTGGATTGCCACCGATCCCATGTTGAATGAGCGGCGGATCACCGGCAGCTTCGGCGTGGCGAGTTTCCCGCTACATGGTTCGACGGCAGAGGAAATCATCCGGGTGGCGGATGCGGGCATGTACGTTTCCAAGCGCGCGGGTGGAAACCGCGTGTCGACAGCGGAGCAATTTGCGGAAGAATCGGAAGCGGTGCAGAAACAGCTCATCTCTGGGTACATTGAGGGCTTCCTACAGCGCGAGCACACCGGACCGGAATACGCCGAGGAACTGGTCGAGACGCTGAAGAAGTTCGGCCGCGAGGGCGAGGAGTGCAGCGCCGAGATATTGAAAGAAGCGATCGAGGCGCTGTGCCGCGCTGCGGAGACACGTGAACTGCACGGCGGCAGTCACGGCGAGGCGGTAGCTCGCTATGTCCGCCTCGTCGGCCAAGAACTCGGATTAGAGCCCGACGAACTTATAGAGCTGACCTTCGCGGCGCGGGTGCACGATGTAGGCAAGATCTTTCTTCCCGAGAAGATTCTGAACAAGTCCGGGCGGCTCACTGAAGATGAATACTACCTTGTCAAAATGCACCCCAAGGTGGGAGGAGAAATTCTGGCAACCATCCCCGGCAGCGACAGGTGCCAGCAGTGGATCAGACATCATCACGAGGCGTTCGATGGCAGCGGGTATCCGGACGGGCTGCAGGGCGAGCAGATCGCGCTGGGAGCGCGCATCATTCATGTGGCAGACGCGTACGTGAACATGACGACAGAGCGGCCATTCGCGACCGCGCTCAGCCGGGACGAAGCGCTAGCCGAAATGGAAAAACTAAGTGGAACGGAGTTCGACGGGCTGCTGGTTCGCATCCTAGGCCGCCAACTCAAGGCGGAAAAGACGTCCGCCCCTCTCATCGACCGCCGCGGTAAATAATCCCAGGCAGCTGATTACGCTGCTTCCCTTTCGAAAGCTTCGTCGTAATTGCGACCGCGACCAAAGTCGGTCAGGCCGGTCGCGATGGTTTTCACCAGGGCCTGGTTGCGGAACAACGCGTTTTCCCGCTCGTCCGAGAAATCCATGAATTCGGGTAAAGCAGCCGTCATCGCCGCCAGTCCCACGTCAATTTTTCCGTGGGAAGGAAAGCTGATCATGTCGGCCACACCGCCAGGATAGTC
>QIAS01000224.1:0-483 GCA_003225615.1 Acidobacteriota bacterium
GATCAGGGCCGGGCCGGATCCGCTCCTGTCGCTCGGAACAAACAGCTGGCCATGAATCTCGAATCCGTCCTCACTTTTGAAAACCACCTGCTTTGGAACAACCAGCTCTTTTGACGGAAAGTCAGCCGGCAAAGCGGCCGACGCCAGCATCATCCTGCCTTGTGGCGTGATTCTGTAAGGCATTGCGGGGCTGGTAGCACTTGATCCCAGGCATAGCAGATTCTGGCCCTCGCCCGTCTCTACCGGACTCCACTCAATAGTCGCTCCTTTAGTGACTGGCTGCGACGTTCCTCCGTCCAGCGGTACCTGCCAAATGTGACGCCGGTCGATGTCGTCCTGGTTGGATGTATAGATAACCGTACGGTAATCGGTACTGAGTATGGTGTCTTCCACGTCGAATTGGCCGGGCGTCAGCAGCACGGGCGTGCCTCCGGCAGCAGGCATGGAGTACAAGTGGTTCCGCCCATCCTGCTCGGAGGCAAA
>QIAS01000224.1:530-4620 GCA_003225615.1 Acidobacteriota bacterium
CTTTGCATCAGCAATCCAGATGGACCAAGGAGTTGTCCGAACCGGGATCAAGGGCAGTTTTTGCTCAACCCCAGGCGTGCGAATAAAGATGATTCGCCTTCCGTCAAGCGACCACCGGGGCAGGATGTCGCGATCGGCAGCGGGTGCAAGATAATGAACAGCATCCCTTCCGAACTCGTAGACAGCTATGAAGCTATGGTCGATACGCTTGCTGACAAAAACAATTTGCCGTCCGTCAGGTGACCACTTTGGGCTCAGGTTGTCGCCACTCAAATCTGTGAATTGGTGCGCCAGGGTGACTGCGGAAACGGGCGCAATCCATAACTGTTTTTTTGCCGCCCAGACCGCAAACTTCCCGTCGGGAGACAGCTGAATGTCTTCGCAATCTTCCTCTCCACATCCCATGTCACCGAGCAAACGGGGCTGTCCACCTTCTGTGTCGATTGCCCAAACCTGTTGTTTACGGCTCGAAACGCCGTTAGTCGGGTCAGCCACGCGACCGGCCTCATTGGTTTCACTCCCGCGCGCGTATACCATCGTTCGGCCGTCGCTTGTGATCCGTAAACTCGCAATGGGCTGCCCGTCATCCGCGCTGTAGTGCGTCACTTGGCGTGCCGCAAACTCGGGCCCATCCGCCACCCAGACATTTCTCACCCCTTTGGCCGTAAAAACCCAAGCTACGCGATCCGCATGCGATGCCGCGACCAAGCCGGAAGGAAAAGGAGAACTCATTACTTGTTCCAGCGTGAAATTCGCCGCGCGGGCGTCTGTGACGAGCGAGATAGAGAAAAGAATTAATAGAACACTGGCTTCGAAGGTCCGATGAACCCAAGCAGCTTGAAGTCGGCTCATAGGAGCGAAAGCCTACTCCAACGTTTCCGAAATTGCCAATGTCAGGAAAGCGGGACCAGTTCGGCGGTTCGCTTCAACTGGCCACATGCCGCATAGATGTCACGGCCTCGCGGACGGCGTATAAATGTCGGAATACCCGAAGCAACCAGCACTTTTTGAAAAGCCAGGACGCGCTCTTCCGACGGCGTCCGGAAATCGATTCCTGGTCCAGGATTCAGCGCAATCAAATTTACCTTCGCTCGCATCCCTCTGACCAGTTCAACGACTTCACGAGCGTTGCGGATTGAATCATTCACTTCAGCTAATAGAACGTACTCGAAAGTCAAGCGCTCCCGATTGCGTAGCGGGAACGCGCGGGCCGCCGCCATGAGCTTCTCAAGATTCCACTTCTTGTTGATTGGCATAAGCCTGGTGCGTAGTTCGTCATTGGAAGCATTCAAGGAAATCGCCAACTTGGAACGCACTGGCTCCTGGCCGAAGTCGTAGATGCGCGGCACGATACCCGCCGTCGAAACGGTCATGTGTGATTCTGGAATACCCACGCCTTCCACCAGCAGGCGCACCGCCTTCATGAAATTGTCGTAGTTCAGGAATGGTTCGCCCATGCCCATGAAAACTAAATTGACTCTTGATTCAGGAAGCGCCACCTGTTGGTCGTTGAGTACCGCGCAGACCTGCCCCACGATCTCTCCGCCACTCAAGTTTCTCTTTATACCCAGCAGAGCGGTCATGCAAAACTGGCAGTCCACGGCACAGCCCACTTGGCTGGAGACACAGATAGTGGCGCGGCTCCATCTCGAATTTGTGCGGACTGCGTCATCTCCCCCCTCGCTGCCATCGCCGGCTTCCCCGCCATCTCCCTCCGGCATCCAGACTGTCTCTACACTCTGCCCATCCCCCAATCCGACCAGGTAACGAACCGTTCCGTCGCGCGAGACAAATTTCTTCTCGACGGTAGGCAGTCCGACAGTCATCCCCCTTTCCTGCAGACTTCCGCGAAAGGATTTAGGCAGGGTGGAGATCTGATCCGTCGACAGCACGCGTTGTCCGTAGACAGCATCAAAGAGCTGCCGGGCCCGATAGGAGGCTTCGCCAGCTTCTTCGACGAGGGCTGTAAGTTCCTGAAGATCAAGGCCTAAGAGGGCGGTTTGTGGCTCGCGGCTCATACGCTTTTTTATTCTAGAGCGACTAAACGTTGTTTTTTGTTCCCGCAGCGCAATTTTTGCAGCAAATTATGACCCACTCTAAGTTGCTGATTTTAAAGGATGAACTCCGGCACCGCGGCCAGTGCTCGTGTGTCACAATAGTTCTGGTGAATAGTTCCTCTTCTTTCCGAGCCTGGCTGGGGTAAGTTATGGTGGAAGAACTCCGCAACATACATCGCGAAGTCCTGCCCAACGGGCTCACCGTCATCACGGAGCAGATGGAGCATATCCGATCGATCTCCATCGGAATTTGGATAAAAACCGGTTCGCGCGATGAAGACCCCCAATGGAATGGCATTTCTCATTTCATCGAGCACATGGTCTTCAAGGGCACGAAGAACCGCTCGGCCGAGCAGATCGCCCGTCAGGTTGACTCGATCGGGGGCAACATGGATGCCTTCACCGCCAAGGAGTGCATCTGCTTCAACGTAAAAGTCCTTGATGAGCACCTTCCTGTAGCACTCGACGTGCTCAGCGATCTGGTGCTGAATCCGGTTTTCGACGTTCAAGACATTGGTCGCGAACGCGGCGTAATTCTCGAAGAGATCAAAATGGACGAGGACAACCCTGACTACCTCGTCCACGAGATCTTCACCCAGAACTTCTGGAAGGATCATCCGCTGGGTAAGCCGATTTTGGGGACCAGGGACACAGTGCGAAAGTTCGAACAGCCAGTCGTGCTCGATTCCTACTCCCAGCGTTTCGCTCCGGGCAATTTGATCGTTTCCGCTGCCGGACACCTTGACCATCACAAATTTGTAGAACTGGTGGCGAAACATTTCCAGCATATGAAGCCGTTCACCAACGGCTTCCACTCGCAGCCTCCAAAAGTGGTGTCGCGCATTATCATGCGTAACAAGAAAGCTCTCGAGCAGGTTCAGATCTGCATGGGGGTTCCTTCCCATCCCATCGCCCATGAAAAACGATATGCTTCCTACATCCTGAATACTCTGCTGGGCGGCGGAATGAGCTCGCGGCTGTTCCAGAACATTCGCGAACGCCAGGGGTTGGCGTACGCCATTTACAGCGATCTGAATCCCTATCGTGACACGGGCTGCCTGTGCGTTTACGCCGGTACCTCACGCGAATCGGCCGCCAAAGTGGTGCAGTCGGTAGTATCGGAATTTCGCAACCTAAAAACTGAACCCGTGCCCGAGGAAGAGCTACGACGTGCCAAGGATCAGCTTAAAGGGAGCCTCATGCTCTCTCTGGAGTCCTCGACCGCGCGCATGTCTAACCTGGCGCGTCAGGAGATGTATTTCGATCGCTTCTACGGGCTTGATGAATTGATCGAAAATATCGAGACGGTGACCACCGAAGATCTGCAAATGCTGGCCAACGATTACTTCCGGGGCGACTCGGTTGCGGTCACTGTGCTGGGTAATCTGAATGGCCTGAAAATCTCACGAGAACAGCTCGCCTGCTGAATTGGCTCCCCTTCGTCATCCAAAAAGCTGATTTCCGTTATTGATTTTTTACTTGGCGGGCACCCAACTCCCTACTTCTTTCACCACAATCGTGCATCTAAATAGGTAACAGACACATGCCTGAAGCGGTGATGAACTGAGGCGTGTAGCAGGTGGATCGGAGGGGGTTGGTATGGCGAACGTGATCGTGTTTCATATTCCTGAGACCTTCCGGAAGAAATCCAAATGGGTTCCTCCGCAAGAGCGGGGAAAATTGCTCCAGTTCCCGACTCAGGCAAGAAAATCGGCCTAGTGAGAAAGTCGCTTCAGGTTTGTCGATGTGCCAACTGAAGTGAGATCTCTGCCTGCCCGCCCTTGTAACTTATCGAAATATTTCGCGAGCACACCCCAGATCGCGGTACCGGCTTAGCGAGCCATTCTCGCCGAACCTTGCGGCTTTTGCTCCTTTGTATCCTGTCTCGTGACCATCCGGGGCTGGTAAACGCAGAAAGGCTCTTCATCCAGGAAGTCACCCGTGGCTGCGAAAGCTCTTGCGCGACATCCCATACATATATTGCGGAATTCGCAACAGCCGCACTTGCCTTTCAGATTACCTGAATCGCGCAG
>QIAS01000225.1 GCA_003225615.1 Acidobacteriota bacterium
TTCGGAACAGAACGATGGCGCCGCCGACCGCGAGGATGGTTAGTGTATGGCCGATGCCCCAGGCAACGCCGATCAAGGCTGAGCGCTTGACGCTGTGCTCGCGGGAGACGATGGTGCTGACTGCGATTACGTGGTCGGGATCGGTGGCGTGCCGCATGCCGAGGAAGAATCCGATGGCTACGATGGTGAGCAGGCCGATCATCGATGAGTTCCAGTGCCTGCCAGCATCATACCGCGCGGGCTGCTTCCAGATCCGTGCGATGGGCGACCAGGAATTGCTCCAGTTCTTCAATGCCCTGACCGGCGCGGGTTGAGACCTTCAGGATGGGCATGCCTGGACGGACTCCGTGGATGTTGCGGATCAGAGCTTCCAGATCGAATTCGACGGCGTCGGCAAGGTCGAGCTTGGTCACGATGGCGACGTCGGCAGTATTGAAGATGGTGGGATATTTAAGCGGCTTGTCTTCGCCTTCGGTCGTGGAAACGAGCACCAGGTGCAGGTTCTCACCGAGATCGAAGCTGGAGGGGCAGACGAGCTAGCGAAGCGGAAGTTGACCCGCGGTTCACCGAAGATATCCCACTGGCGCCCGGCGACGTGGGCCGCCACAAGTTTCCGTATATCTTCTTCTGTACGTTGGCGCTCGCGGGCCACGCGTGGGACCTGGAAGTAGGCTGCCGCAGGCGTAATCTCCGGATCCAGTCCCGAGCCGGAAGCCGTCACCAGATCGACAGGAATGAGTAATGAAGGGTTTTCGGCTTGCATCCGGGCGACGTCACCTTCCACACGGGCAATCAACTTCTGGTTTGTAGGGCCGAGATTTGATCCTCCGGAGGCGGTGGCATCGTAGCCAGCGTCGCCCGCCGCTGAGGGACGCGAATGGAAATAACCGGGTCCCGTGAATGGCTGCCCAATCAGGCGTGAACCGATCACTGTTCCATCTCTCTGAATCAAGCTGCCGTTGGATTTTTCAGGAAATAACGCCTGCGAAACTCCGGTGACGACTAAGGGGTACAAAATTCCCAGCAGAATGGTCGTCGCGATGGTCATGAGAATGGAAGTCACCAGATTACGTTTCATATCAACCTTCATGCCAGCCCGATCCGCGTTATTGCCATGTCGATAAGCTTGATTCCGAGAAAAGGGACGACGACGCCGCCGAGACCGTAAATCAATAAATTGCGTCGCAGCAACGCCTCGGCGCTCCTAGCCATGTATTTGACCCCGCGAAGCGCCAGGGGAATGAGGGCGATGATAATCAGCGCATTGAAGATTACCGCCGAAAGCACCGCCGACTCTGGCGTCTTCAGGTGCATGATGTTCAAGGCATTCAAGACGGGAAACGTGCCGGCGAACATCGCGGGAATAATGGCAAAGTATTTGGCGACATCGTTCGCAATGGAAAATGTGGTCAGCGCACCGCGCGTCATCAGCAGCTGCTTGCCAATTTCCACGATTTCAATGAGCTTGGTCGGATTCGAATCGAGATCGACCATATTGCCGGCTTCCTTGGCAGCCTGGGTTCCGGTATTCATGGCGACGCCAACATCGGCCTGGGCCAATGCCGGCGCGTCGTTGGTGCCGTCCCCCGTCATGGCGACCAGTTTTCCTTTTCCTTGCTCACGACGGATGAGGTCCATTTTCTCTTTGGGCGTTGCTTCGGCGAGAAAATCGTCCACCCCGGCTTCGCGCGCGATAGCGGCAGCCGTAAGCGGATTGTCGCCGGTGATCATCACGGTTTTGATCCCCATGGCGCGTAGCTGGTCAAAACGGTCGCGTATGCCACCTTTGACGACGTCCTTGAGGTGGATGACGCCGAGGACGCGGCGCTTCTCGGCTACCACCAGCGGAGTGCCACCCGAGCGCGCAATGCTTTCCACAGTGGCTTGAACGCTCGGCGGAAGGTCGATGCCCTCCATTGCGAGATAACGCGTGATGGCGTCGGCGGCGCCTTTGCGAATCTCGAGCCCGTTCAGGTTGACTCCTGACATGCGCGTCTGCGCGCTAAACGGAACGAATGCGGCATCTCGCGAGGCCAGTTCTCGCCCACGTAGGCCATATTTTTCTTTGGCCAGCACGACGATGGATCGGCCCTCTGGAGTTTCATCCGCCAAGGACGAGAGTTGCGCGGCATCGGCCATCTCCGCTTCCGTGACTCCGGCTGCCGCCATCAATTCGGTAGCCTGACGATTGCCGAGCGTGATGGTGCCGGTTTTATCCAGCAGCAGAGTATTCACGTCGCCGGCGGCTTCTACGGCTCGACCGGACATCGCCAGCACATTGTGCTGGATCAGCCGATCCATGCCTGCAATGCCGATGGCCGAGAGCAGCCCGCCGATGGTTGTGGGAATCAGGCAGACGAGCAGCGAGACCAGCACAAACACTGTCTGCGGCGATCCCGAGTAGATGGCAAATGGCTGTAACGTGACCCCGGCCAGCAGAAAGATGATGGTCAAGCCGGCGAGCAGAATGTTCAGCGCGATTTCATTGGGAGTCTTTTGTCGTTCTGCGCCTTCGACCAAGGCAATCATCCGGTCAAGGAAAGTTTCTCCGGGATTCGAGGTGATTCGCACTTTGATCCAGTCCGACAAAACGCGTGTGCCACCAGTGACGGCCGAGCGATCTCCACCGGCCTCGCGAATGACCGGTGCGGACTCGCCAGTAATCGCTGATTCATCCACAGACGCTATGCCCTCAACGATTTCGCCATCACCAGGGATGAACTCTCCTGCCGCCACTAACACCAGGTCGCCGGCTCGCAGCTTGGAACTGGGCACAATTTCTGCGCGCCCATCCGAAAGAAGCCGGTGGGCTTGGGTTTCCGACCTTGCCTTGCGGAGTGTTTCTGCCTGCGCCTTGCCGCGTCCTTCGGCCATGGCCTCGGCAAAGTTGGCGAACAATACCGTGAACCAGAGCCACAAGGTGATCTGCAGGTTGAATCCGAAGCTCACTCGTGGTGCGCGGAAAAGCAGGGCCGTAGTGACTACGCTGCCCACCTCCACCACGAACATGACAGGATTTCGCATCATGGTGCGCGGATTCAGCTTGATGACCGAATCCCAGAGCGCGCGACGCACTATGCGCACATCCCAAATCGCCCGTTTTTTTTCTTTGCTCATAGACTTCAGAAAGTCTTGCCCGCATGCATCAGCAGGTGCTCAAGGACCGGCCCCAGGCTGAGCGCGGGGAAAAATGTCAACGCTCCGACGATCAGAATCACGGACACCAGCAAAATCGAGAACAGCGGCGTGGTCACGGGAAACGTTCCCAGCGACGGTGGAACGGCCTTCTTGCGTGCCAAGTTGCCGGCAATCGCGAGCATGGGAATGATCATGAAGAAGCGGCCAATAATCGTGTTTAGTCCAAGCGTGGTGTTGTACCAAAGCGTATTGCCGTTCAAGCCGGCAAAAGCGGAACCATTATTCCCTGCGGTCGAAAGAAAAGCGTAGAGAACTTGGGAGAAGCCGTGCGGACCGGGATTCGAAATGCTGGCAGTTCCGAACGGCTTGAGTACCGAAATCGCCGTCAGCACGAGGATGACGAGCGGGAAGATGAGCGTGACTAGCATGGCCATCTTCACGTCGTACGATTCGATTTTCTTGCCGAGGTATTCGGGGGTGCGGCCGACCATTAGGCCGGCGATAAAAACCGAGAGTACGACGTAAATCAAAATGCCGTACAATCCCGCGCCTACGCCTCCGAAAACGACTTCGCTGAGCATGATATTGATCATAGGGACCATGCCGCCGAGGGGCGTGAAAGAGTCGTGGACGCCGTTGACGGCTCCGCAGCTCGCATCCGTGGTGATGGTGGCGAAGAGCGCGGAATTGGCGATGCCGAAGCGCACTTCTTTGCCTTCCATGTTTCCGCCGGGCTGGGTCAGGCTGGAGCGCTGGTCTACGCCTTTAAGCAGCGGATTGCCCTTGGCTTCTGCCCAATACGCGGTGATCACGCCCGCGAAGAAAAGTACGGCCATCGCACTCCACACCGCCCAACCATGGCGCTGCGAACCGGTCATCTTTCCCAGTGTGTAGGTCAGGCCCGCGGGAATGGCGAAGATCGCCCACATTTCCAGAAAATTGCTGAGGGGAGTTGGATTCTCGAAAGGATGCGCGCTGTTGGCGTTGAAGAATCCGCCGCCATTCGTGCCCAACATCTTGATGGCTTCCTGGGAAGCGACCGGGCCTTGAGCGATCGTCTGCTCGGTGATTTCCTTGGTCGTGGTCTTTCCGTCTGCTCCGGTGATTTGCACGCTCTGCTTCTCGAGCAACTTCACCGTGTCGTAAGGGCGGAGATTTTGAACCACGCCCTGTGAGACCAAGGCCAGCGCGCCCACCAGGCACAAGGGCAGCAAGACCCATAGCGTGGCGCGAGTCATATCTACCCAGAAATTGCCGATGGTGTCCTTTTCGCGGCGAGAGATGCCACGAATGAACGCGATCGCCAGCGCGATGCCGACCGCTGCAGACGCAAAGTTGTGGTAGGCGAGGCCCGCCATCTGCGTCAGATAGCTCATCGTCGTCTCGCCGGGATAGTTCTGCCAATTGGTGTTCGTAGTGAAGGAGGCAGCCGTATTGAAGGCCAGGTCGGGGGCTACCGCCCCCAATTTTTGCGGATTCCATGGCATCCACTGCTGAACTCGCTGTATGACATACAGCAGCAGCATGGAAACGGCGCTGAACAGCAACATGGCGACAGCGTACTCCGTCCACCGCATTTCGTGTTGCTCGTCCCGATAGAGGAGACGCTCCACCGGACGCAGCACCGGGTCCAGCCAAGTGCGTTCCCGGTTGAACACTTTGGCCATGAAGCTACCCAGCGGTTTGGTTACCGCCAGCACTGCCAGGAAAAACAATGCGATCTGAAAGCAGCCATTCGCCGTCATAGTCAAAATTTCTCTGGCTCGAGCAGCGCGTATACCAGGTAAACCATCAGCAGTACGCAAATGACGAGCATCACCAAGGATTCCGCCGTCATCAGTTCACCTCAAACGCTCACACGCGTATACATAGGCGACAGAAATGGCAAACATCAGAATTGTGAGTGCGACAAATACGAGATCTCGCATCAGACCTCCTTACCAGGGACCTTTTTTTCTTCCGAACCACCAGACAAGTCCCACGGTTGCGGTGTTTTGCTCTTTCTTGAGAATTCCGGGCGCGTCGGTGCGGAAGAAAGGGACGTTGGAGAAATCCCGCCGCCACTCTGTCCGCATGAGGAATCCTTCGGCAAACTTGTATTCGTAAGTCAAGGTTGTTTCCTTCAGTGCTTGCGTGACGCCGCTGAATAGCCCACCGTGGTCGGACAGGTACTCCGCGCGGGTGGCCAGCGCGACCTTAGGAGTGAACTGGTAGCGTACGTAGCCAGCTCCGCCTTCGACGTGAGTTGGCGACGAATGCGAGAAGACACGGTTGATGACGTAATCTCCTTCTGCGGCCAGCGTCAGTTTCGGTGTCGCCGTCCTAGTCACGTAAGAATCGAAAATTTGCAGCCAGCCGTTCGGAGTGGGGCTGATCGGCGCTGCAGGTAGCCCGGGTTGCGTCGCCCCAATCGGGAAGCCGGGGTTCAGCGCGGTTACCGCATCTCTCTGTTCCTGTCCGCCGTGATAATTGATGTTCCAACTCACCGTCTTTTTCGGATGGAGGGTCAAAAACATCATCTGTGATTTGAAGCCGTTAAAATCTTCTGTCTGCTGCACGCCGTTGACGACGGCGTAAGTCAAGCTAACGGCGTCGCTGAACTGATAAGTTGCCCTGACTCCCATGTGATAGAAGGGCAGGAAATTGAAAAAGTAGGAACGCGAATAGTTGATCTGGTCTTTGGTGTAATTGTTCTCGATTCCCATCGCGCTCGCCCATTTGCCGAAGTCCACGGTCAAGCCGCTGCCCACGGGGAACACATAAGTTCCATAGGCCTGAAACAGAGGGCGGTAGACCTGCGGCCGATTTTCGTTGACGGCGCTGCCCTGCAAGGTTTCTGTGGCCTGGCCGAATTGCAGGTCGAGGCGGGCGCCGAAACGGTTTCCTGCTGCGACGTCCGGGGCATGTTCGACAACGAGGTCGGCCTGGTTCAGGCTGAAGCTGTTGCTGGTAACGTCGTAGGCGCGCAGCAGGTTCACGCGGCCTATGGGGCGATTGAAGTTGTAGCCGTAGTAGCCGTCGAGATTGAGATTAACGGTGGTGCCGGGGAAGAAATCGAGCTTACTCCGGTCGTCGGCAGCGGCCGACTTGTCCTGCTGGAGCGAGGCTGCCGGAGCTGGAGCAGAAGCCTCAGGTTGCGTTCCAGATCGGAGTTGGCGAACCACTTTCTTCAATTCTTGCACCTCAGACTCAAGCTCAGTAACACGCTTTTGCAGCGTCGCCGAGGTCTCTGCATCCGCGGGCGCGAGATTTTCTTGCGCAGTGGGGCGGATGACGGCACAGCAAAGGATCAGGCAGCAAGCGAGAGTCTTCATAGCGCCTGAATTCTATCTGCATTACAAGCTTGCATCCGAAGTGCCCTCCGTTACCGCCAACTACATTGGACTATTGAGGTCGTAAAGATGGGATAAGCAGTTCATAAATCTTTCGTAAAGGCGAGACGCAGAATAGGGGAGAACTCTGAGCGCGGCGATCAGTTGCCCGGTTCGAAGCGGTAGCCGACCCAAGGCTCAGTCTGGATATAGCGAGGCGAACTGGCGTCCGGCTCGATTTTCTTTCTCAATTGCCCGACGAAAACGCGCAGGTACTCGGGCTGCTCCGTGCTGTTCGGTCCCCAGATGGCGGAGAGCAGTGCGCGATGGGTAATGACCTTGCCGCGGTGCCGGGCGAGATATGTTAGAAGATCGAATTCTTTCGGGGTAAGGTGAACTTCGCGGCCGTGGATTTTCACGGTGTGAGCGTCAAGATCAATGCGAAAGTCGCCGGCCTCTATGCTGCCGGCAGCGGGGCTTTCAGGAGTTGCAACACGCCGCAGATTCGCGCGCACACGGGCCAGTAGTTCATTCATGCCGAATGGCTTGGTGACATAATCGTCAGCGCCTGCATCCAGGGCCCGTACCTTGGTACGCTCCTCGCCCTTGACCGAGAGCACCACGATTGGCACCTGCGACTTGGCGCGGAGGCGGCGGCAAAGCTCCAGACCATCCATGTTGGGCATGGAGAGGTCGGTGATCACAAGATCCGCAGGCCAATCCTTCAGAATTTCCAGCGCGGTTTCTCCGTCGTTCGCGATGCGAATGTCGTAACCCTGCGAAGACAGGCTGGTGCGCAGAACGCGCGTGATCTGGGGCTCATCATCAACCACAAGAATTCGCCGGGGTTCGGTCATGTCCGGCTATTTGGCCTCTTGGGTGACGATGTGCACGTCCACGGGCGGAGCGTCGCGGAGGAATTTGTGGATGGCGGAGATGTACAGGTACTTGCGCCATCCTTGACTGGCGGAGCGTCCGAATACAACCTGCGTAATGTGTTTTTCGCGCACGAACTCCGCCATGGCCTCCGCGACGCTGCGGCCTTGCACGCGCGCAACTGTGGCTCCAAGGTTTTCGGCGAAGCGAATGTTTTCGGAAAGGCTTTGACGGTCCTGAGGGGCGCTGTCGGTGCCAATGTCCACGTACACCACGAAAAACTCGGCGTCGATGGCCTGTGACATGCGTGCGCCTCGGGCAATCAAATATTGTGCAGCCGGATTGGAACTGATGCCTACAGCAATCCGCTCGCGCACGCCAAGATTGCGTTCCAGATGCTCCTTGGCGAGATAGGATTCCAGGGTCTTGTCCACCGCTTGGGCTACCTGCCGCAAGGCCAGCTCGCGAAGCGCGATCAGGTTGCCGCGCCTGAAAAAATTTCCCAGCGCTCGTTCGGCGCGTTCCGCCGGATAAATATCGCCTCTGCGCATGCGGGTTTGCAGCGCTTCGGGCGTCAGATCCGCCATGACAATCTCGCCGGCACGCTGGATTACCCAATCCGGTACGGTTTCTCGCACCTGGACTCCGGTAATGCGTTGCACTAAGGGCGTCAGGCTTTCAATGTGCTGCACATTCATTGTGGATAGCACAT
>QIAS01000226.1:0-6766 GCA_003225615.1 Acidobacteriota bacterium
CCAAGATTCCATACATTCGCCAAGCCGCGCAGCGCATCAACAAGAAACTGAGGAATCGATCCGATCGCAAGACTCCAAGCAACCATTAGCCTGATTAGCCGCACACCGAATTGGGCACCAATCAGCACTCTCTAGCCGCCGGCTCTACGCGTCCGCTGCTCGACCACAAACAGCTTCGGCAGTAACTCGCCCGCTGCTCCCATATAGCACTCATCAAAGGCAGACCGGTTCGCCGGCTCTTCCGGCCCAACATAGGCCGTGAGCGCACGCCCGCGAACATGCGCCACAAAGCTGGCGGCAGGCTCAACCACTCCAGATGTGCCAATCGCAACAAACATCGAGCATTTTTCCAGCGCCGTAAAGATTTTCTCCATTTCAAACGGCATTTCGCCGAACCAGCAAATATGTGGACGAATGCGCCCGCCGCACTCACACAGAGGAATCTCTGCGGGAGGCTCATACGTTTTTTCGTCCGCAAAGGGCGAGCGGCTACAGCGATCACAGCGGCTCTTGAAAAGTTCTCCATGCATATGAATCACACGGCGAGACCCCGCCCGTTCATGAAGCCCGTCTACATTCTGCGTGCACAGAAACAAACGATCTCCGATTGCCTCTTCCAGTTTCGCCAGCACAAAATGAGCAGGATTAGGCTTCGCGTCGCCGGCAACCCGACGGCGCATGGAGTAGAACTCCCAAACCAGACCGGGATCACGCTCCCAGGCGTAAGGCGAAGCGACTTCTTCGATGCGATAATTACGCCAAAGACCGCCCGCCCCGCGGAAAGTTGGGATGCCGCTCTCTGCGCTCACTCCAGCTCCAGTGAGGATGAAAACGTGATCGGTCGGATCGATTCGGAGCATGCGATTTGCCATACATCGTCCTGTGAAGTTAATTCTTCGCGCCCAGAGCCGCGCGTATGCTGTCGGCAATCGTTCCGGCGATTCTGCGCATCTGCCCTTCTTCCTGCGCCTCCACCATCACCCGCGCCAGAACCTCGGTTCCCGAGTAGCGCACTACCACTCGCCCATTGCCGTCCAACTCGCGCTCCGCGGCCTCGATGGCCTGCTGGATCTGGGGCACTTGCGCAAAGGGCACTTTCTCACGCACGCGGACGTTTTGAATGACTTGCGGAAAGACCTGAAGATCGCTCACCAACGCCGCCAGCGACCGGCCACTGCGTACCATGATCTCCATCACGCGTAATGCCGTGAGCAATCCGTCGCCTGTCGTCGCCTCGCCATCGCGAAAGATAACGTGTCCGGATTGTTCTCCCCCTAGCGTGGCGCCCATTTTCTGCATTTCTTCCAGTACGTACTTATCGCCCACATTGGCCCGCAACATGCGAATTCCGGATCGCCGCAATGCAATCTCCAATCCCATGTTCGACATCGTCGTTGCCACCACAGTATCTTTGGCCAGCACCCCGCGAGACCGCATATCGCGCGCCGCCAGCAACAGCACACCGTCGCCGTTCACGACTTTCCCGTTGGCGTCGCTGAATAAAGCACGATCAGCGTCACCATCGAAGGTGATCCCCAGATCAAACTGGCCCTTGTTTTCTGCCACGGCCTTCGCCACGTTTTCCGGATGTAAAGCCCCACAATTTTCATTGATGTTCTTACCGTCCGGTGCGGCATGCAGAAAACTGACCTGTACCCTGCCTCGCAACAGTTCCGGAGCTTCCGCCGTGGCGGCGCCATTCGCACAATCCACCAGCACCCGAAGCCTGCTCAGGTCCGCCGACACATTGCTGCCCAACCACTCGATATAAGCTCGGCGCAATGCGGCATCCCCGGGCAGGGTCGGCGCAGTCTGCTTGTCTGCAACCGCAGGCAGAGCCTCTGAATTCTGCAAAAGCGCAAAGATTTCTTTCTCGATAGCCAATTCCCGCGCATCCGCCAATTTGTAACCGTCTCCGGAAAAGACTTTGATTCCATTATCCGTCCACGGATTGTGCGAGGCCGAGATGACGATTCCCGCGTCGAATCCTCGCGAACGCGCCAGATATGCCACCCCCGGCGTTGTAATCACGCCCGCGCTGGCCACCTCCACTCCGCGGGAACTCAGCCCGGCCGCGACCCGGTCCGCAATCCAGCGGCTGGACTCACGCGTGTCCTGGCCAATAAGCACGCGAGCGCGCGGATTGCTCCGGATAAGGTCGTGTCCTAACGCGCGGCCAGTAATAAATGTGCTTTCCACGGTCAGCGGAAACTCACCCGCTACCCCGCGAATGCCGTCAGTACCGAAAAGTTGTCGGGTCTGTGTCATTGAGTCTTGCTGGGGGACTCTCCTGGTCAGCGGCTGGAGCCTGAGGATTTTTCCATGATCACAGTCACGCGGATGGGGACAGGCCGCACCACCTGCACCAGCGGATCCGAAACATAAGCGTGAGTCATGAATGACGTGGGTTGTACTGTGCCCGTGGCATCCACGGGATCGGTAGTCGCAGCATCCAAAGCTTCCACACGCTGGCGTGGTCCGCTGACGGTAATGTCAGGCGGATCAGCCACGACACTGGCGAGACGCAACCCGGGAGCAAAAGTTCCGATCACCCGCGGCCGTACCTCCACCGTGCGCGTGAGCCGCGTGTCCAATTGAATATGCAACTGGCTCGGAATGACCTGCACCACCTCAACGTCGCGCGGCCCGCGAATCTGGTTCTTCAGGTCGAATGTGCGTTCGGCCGTATTCGCTCTCCTGAGATCGATTTCGAGATGCATGTCAGATGGAGCCAGCCGCCGTATCACGCGGTCCGGGCCGCGAACCAGAATTTGCGCCTGCGGGATATTCTCCCAGGAGATCTCTAGATTTTCCGGAACGTTGTGAAACTCGATGGGTACGGAAATGGGCAATTCCGCCGGCTCCTCGCGCGAAACTGCCAGCCATAAGCCCACCGCCAGCGCCAGCGAAACCAGTTTCAGGAAGAAATTATGGAACACGTAGTGGCGAAAGAAGTTGCCCATGGCTAGCGGTCCACTCCGGAGTGCAGCCCGGGATCAATATTGCGCGGCACCGACGCCCGCGGAGGCGCCTCGGCATCGGTAGCCGAGCTGGATTCACTCGCAAACGGCGTTGGCAACGTCGAAGGCGCTACATAGCGTCGCAGCAGCGCGCTGAGCCGTTCCCGGAGCTGTTCCACGCTGATGTCGCGCTCGATATTGCCCGCTACCGCCAGGCTGATCGCCCCAGTTTCTTCCGAGACGATGACTGCAATAGCATCCGTCTCTCTGCGTGGACAGCACGGGATTCATCGAGAGCGGCAGGAAGCACGCCGCCGCCGCAATGCGGTCGCCCTGCACGATCACGGCGCCATCGTGCAACGGAGCGCTGGGGCGAAAAATGGTCGCCAGCAGGTCATAAGACAACCGCGCGTCCAGGGGGACACCGCTTTCGATGTAGGTACGCAAGCCAATTTCGCGCTCGATCACAATCAGCGCGCCCGTCTGGTTCTGGGAAAACAGGTTGGCTGCGAGGACGATGTCGTCATAGGCCTCAGCTTCGGATGGGGAAACACGACTAAAGCTGAGCCGGGAGCCTAATCTCGCCAGCGCGCGGCGAATTTCCGCCTGAAACACCACGATCAACGCAAAAACGAAGTAGGGAAGTAACGTGCTGAGCAACCAGTTAACCGCTGTGAGTTCCCCGATGCGGGCCAGATAAAAGGCGAGCGCCACCGCCGCTACGCCCAACAGCATGGGCGCCGCCCGTGTTCCCCGCGTCAGCATCAGGAACTGGTAAATGATGACCGCGACCAGCAGAATGTCGATGATTGCCAAAATCGACACGTGTGGCCACGGTGCTGAAAAATGGGTCACTTAAACCTCGTTAGCGGTAACCCCCGGCAGTCCCGATTGCAATATCATTGTAATCCAGTAGCGGCACCGAGGGCGTCCTTGACGGATCACCGGCTACGATGTTTTCTTCACCGCTGCCGTAATCTCTCCCTTTGCCAGCCGCGCCGAAATCTCTTCTCCGGGCTTCACCTGCGCGGCGTCCTTCACCAGTTTTCCGGAAGAGTCAAACACGAGAGCGTATCCGCGCTCCAGAATTGCGACGGGTGAGAGCCCTTCCAACCGTGCCGCAAGGCGCTCCCAGCGACTGCGCCGCTGCAAAAGCAAATTGCGAGCCCCGGCCGCCATCGCCGCGACCCGCGCATCCAGTTCTTGGCGGATTCCCGCCAGCATCCTCCGCACGTCGTAGTGCCGCACCGCTGCGGCCGCTAACTCCCAGCGCCGGCGATTGCGCTCGAAAATCTGCCGCTCCGCCCGTTCCAGCCGGTACAGCAGATCATCCAGCTTCTGCTGACGCTGGTTAATGAGGTCCACCATGCGCCCAAATGCCCCGTGCCGCGACAGCTCGGTGAGCGCTTGCCGCTTCATCAAAAAGCGGTATCGGATAGCGCGTAGAAGCCGCTGATGCAACCCCTCGGCCTGTTCCTCCACCTCCTGACGCGTGCGGATTACCAACTCTGCCGCCGCCGAAGGTGTAGGCGCGCGCAAATCAGCCACAAAATCAATGATCGTGAAGTCGGTTTCGTGTCCGATCGCCGAAATCACCGGGAGCACCGAGCTGGCCACGGTGCGCGCCAGCCCCTCATGATTGAACGCCGCCAGGTCCTCGGCCGAACCGCCGCCCCGCGCGATGATGATCACTTCCACATTCCGGGCCTTGTTGAAGTAACGAACTCCCGCGCTGACTTCGAGTGCAGCGCTTTCCCCTTGCACCTGGGCGGGAAAAATCAACACGCTGGCCGAGCGATGCCTTCGGCGCAGTATGTTCAGAATGTCTCGCAATGCAGCCGCCTGCGGTGAAGTCACGATTCCGATGCTACCTGGCATGGGCGGTATTGGCTTCTTACGCGCCTGATCGAACAACCCTTCTGCCTGCAGCTTAGCCTTGAGCTGCTCGAAGGCAATCTGCAGCGCCCCCGCGCCTTTCGGCTCAATGTACTCGGCGGAAATCTGCAATTCGCCGCGCTCTTCATAGACAGTCACCCGCCCCCGAACGACTACCTGCATGCCGTTGTCCGGGCGGAAGCGCAGCAGGCGAGCAGACGAACGAAAGACCACAACTCCAAGCTGCGCGTCGGCGTCTTTAAGTGTGAAGTAGAGATGTCCCGAGGCCGGAGCCCGGAAATTAGAAATCTCGCCCTCAACCCAGGTATCGGTATATTCCCGCTCCACGTGCGTACGGACGGCGGCCACCAGGTCGCGTACCGTCCATATGCGGCGATCCAGCGGCCTGAAACTGAACCCGAGTTGATCAGCGGCACCCACTGAATCGAGTGTACCGTCCCCGGTCCCCGCGTGCGAAGGCCACTGCCCAAGCGGGAACTTAGATGTTAGAATTTATTCGATAATATGCGCCGTATGCGCCGGTCCCTGTCGACTCTGGTTTGCCTGCTGCTGGCAACCCAGTTGTATGCCGAGAAAATTAAGCCGCTGCCCGCGCGCGTTGCTGCAGCCCTCTCGGACGCCGATCTCTCCCGCGGTTTCTGGGGCATCGAGGTAGTATCCCTTTCCACTGGCCGCACTCTCTACACCCAGAATGCTGACAAGCTTTTCACTCCGGCATCGAATACCAAGCTCTTTACCACCGCCGCCGCATTAGCGCTGATAGGCCCCGATTACAAGTTTCATACCACGGTAGAAACATCCGGCATGCTGGATCGCTATGGCCGCCTCACCGGCGATCTCGTGCTGGTCGGGCGCGGCGATCCCAACCTTTCCGGGCGAGCGCTGCCCTATGACTTGAGCGCGCAACGCAGCGATCATCCCATTGAGGTCTTGGAGCATCTGGCCGACTCCCTCGTACAAAAGGGCGTCAAATATGTAGACGGCGACATCATCGCCGACGACTCCTACTTCGCCTTTGAGCGCTACGGTGAAGGCTGGAGCCAGGACGACCTGGTATGGGCGGATGGCGCCCCGGTTTCGGCGCTCACCATCAATGACAACGTGGTGTTCGTCAACATCCTGCCTGCGGATCGCCCCGGCGAACGTGCCTTCGTAAGCGTTGCACCATTCGCCGATTACTACCGCATCGACAATCGCATCATCACTACGCCCGGGGGCACGGGGCGGAAAATTTTCATCAACCGCGAGCCCGGATCCACCGTGCTGACGCTCTGGGGCAACATGCCACTCGACGATGTGGGGGCCAACGAAGCCCTTGCCATCGAAGACCCGGCCAAGTTTGCCGCTCAGTTGTTCCGCAGCCTGCTCGAAAAACGGGGCATCGCAGTCTATGGCAGCCAGCGCACCCACCACACCGAACTCGCCAGCCTTTCGACCTTCTCCGTTACCACCATCGCGCCCTCGCGCGGCGGCAATGACAGCCAATCCCGTCCCATGACCAACCAGTCGCTCGTGCTGGCCAGCTACGAGTCCAAACCTCTGGTCGAAGATGTTCAGGTGATCAACAAGGTCAGTCAGAACCTGCACGCGGAAATTCTGCTGCGGCTTCTCGGACGCGAGAAGGGAACGGCCGGCACGGTCGAGGGTGGACTGGAAGTGCTGCGCGGCTTTCTCACCCAGGCAGGCATCCCGAGTGACCAATATCTCTTCTACGATGGCTCTGGCTTGTCACGCCAAAACCTGGTCACGCCGCACGCGGTGGTGCAACTTCTGAGATATACCGCCAGCCAACCTTGGGGAGCCCTCTATCACGATACGTTTCCAGTGGCCGGCATTGATGGCTCGCTCTCGGACCGCTTCAATAACACCCTGCGCGGACGGGTTTTTGCGAAAACCGGAGCACTCGGAGG
>QIAS01000226.1:6779-11610 GCA_003225615.1 Acidobacteriota bacterium
GGAGGCGTCAAAACGCTTTCTGGATACGCAACCACAGTCAGCGGCGAACGGATTGCGTTCTCGATCCTGTCAAATAACTTCAATCTGCCCATCAAGCGCGTCACTGACACCATCGACCGCATCGTCGAAGCGCTTGTGGACGACGCACCTGCGCCCAAATCGAAATAGCGGGCTGAGTTGAAAACCTGCGATTGGAAATTTCTAGGAGTACAAAACCTTGCGATCGCCCTTAATGATACGACCCACGGCGTAAGCCTTTTCCCCGGCTCGCTCCAGCAAGCTCTGCGCTTTCTTGAACTTCTTGGAAGGAATCACGAGCAGCATGCCCAGTCCCATATTGAAGGTGCGCAGCATCTCGTCCTGGGGAACGTTGCCTAAGTTTTGCAGGTGCTCAAAAATCGGCTGCATGGGCCAGGAACCGAGTTGGATGGCAGCGCCGGTGCCGCGGGGCAGCACGCGTGGCAGGTTCTCGGTAATACCACCCCCGGTGATGTGCGCCATCGCCACGATGCAGTCGGCATCAATCATTTTCTTGAGCGCCGGCCAGTAACTTTTGTGAGGCCGCATCAGCTCGTTGCCGACTTTATTTTTTATCTCGTTGACGTAGGTTTCGGGCGAGTAATGTGCTACTTCAAAAAGCAGCTTGCGTGCCAGGGAATACCCATTCGTATGCAGGCCACTCGAGGGCAGCCCGAGAATGATGTCCCCGATTTGCACCCCCTTGCCGTTAATGATCCGCTCGCGTTCCACGACCCCGACAATAAATCCCGCCAGATCGTATTCGCCATCCTTGTAGAAGCCCGGCATCTCCGCGGTTTCTCCGCCGATCAGGGCACAGCCGTTATGTTTGCAGGCTTCGGCGATTCCGCCTACCACTCTCTCCGCCACTTCCGGTTCGAGCTTTCCCGTGGCCAGGTAGTCCATAAAGAAAAGCGGCGCCGCACCCTGCACCACAATGTCATTCACACAATGATTCACCAGGTCGCCACCCACGGTATGATGGACGTTCATCTCGAAAGCCACCTTAAGCTTGGTACCCACTCCGTCCACGCTCGAAACCAGGACCGGGTCCAGATACTTTTTGGCGATTGAGAACAGGCCTCCGTAGCCCCCGATTTCGCTGAGCACCCCCTTGGTAAAAGTCTTATGGGCGAGGTACTTAATGCGCTGCTTGGTCCGGGTAGCGCGATCAATGTCCACCCCAGCATCGGCGTAGGTGATGGAACCGTTCTTTGCAACAGGATTTTCAGCCACGGGAACTAGTCCGTCCGCCTGGGTGTGAGGAACCGCTGAGTGCACTTATTCTTGGGGTAAATCGCTAAAACGCCGCTCATTGTAGCACGATGCTGCTGTGCGAACTGCTCATTGGGCGGCAGACTTGCTCTTGCTGCGGTAGGACTGCCTGGAGTGGGCAGACAAATGCCTCGCAGGTACACGGCCTCTGAGGGAACGCGCTAGACCGCTCGAAGCAGTTCGCTAGTTCGTAATGTACTGCACGAAGTAGTACGCCAGCACGCCGAAAAGCGCCAGTCCGGAAATGCCGTATGCGGTCAAGACCCACACGTTGCGGCCTTCATGGCGCGGTTTTGAAGAAGACGACTGCGAAGAGACTGATGTTGCCGAAGAATTTCCCAGGGCCCGATCTTCCATGAAAAAGCTCCTAACCTTCCGAAATCGTCAAGCGGGACCACCCCACGGAAGGTCTGTTTACCCCACCCTGCCAAAGCAGATAACGGAGATTTTACTACGATGTGGAGATTGAAACCGTCAAAAAATCCTGCTCCCCAGATCATTCGCGAGCTCAGTAACCGGTCCAGAACCCTCTAGCAAAACGGCTTCAGCGCGCCATAAAACGGAAACCCCGGCAACCTGCCAGGGTTTCCCTAGTCAGAGCGCAAAGGCGACTTACTTCGCCATGTCGTCTTTCTTCTTGTCCTCTTTCTTCTCTGCCTTCTTTTCCTTTTTGGCTTTCTTCTTGGCAGCCTTCTTCTCGGCCTTTTCTTCCTTCTTGGTGTCGTCCTTCTTTGGGGCATCTTGCGCGAAGGATACCGCGGACAGCGAGAACGTAAGGGCAACCGCGAATAGCAACGTGAGCAGCTTCTTCATAGTCCAAACTCTCCTTAAGGTGTTGTTCGGAACGCAGTACTACCCGGGGGGATGTGCCTTGAGATTTTCCCGGTGCCGCGCATTGTAGAACAAGCAGGCATTTTCTCCCAAGCACAAAATCGAATGCAGTAGTTCATAGTTTGCTGCTGTCCCGTGTATCACGCTGATTCGACTTCGGAAACTCACTTTCCATTGTTCGCGCGTCACAGACGAATGTTCACCAAAAGCGTACACTTTCAAGTTTATGAGCACCGTCAAAACGGCACGCAAACCGGTCAAGCCCGGCCCCACGCAGGACAAAGCGCACGACGTGCTGCGTTCCGAAGGCCAGCCCCTGGACGCCATTTTCGCGCCTCACAACGTCGCGGTGATTGGAGCCTCCGAGCGTCAGGGGAGCGTGGGGCGCGCCGTGCTTTGGAGCCTGGTCAGCAGTCCTTTTGGCGGAACCGTCTTCCCGGTCAGCGACAAGCGCAGCAGCGTCCTGGGCATCAAGGCTTATCCCCGTGTCGCTGACATTCCAGAAAAAATTGATCTCGCGGTTGTGGTCACGCCCGCAGTCACGGTGCCCCAGATTATCGGCGACTGCATCGATGCAGGGGTGCGCGGCGCCATCGTCATCTCCGCCGGATTCAAGGAACACGGCGTACAAGGACAGGAACTGGAGCGCCAGATCCTGGCACGCATACAGGGCAGCGGCTTGCGTCTGATCGGTCCCAACTGCCTGGGCGTGATGAATCCCGTCAGCGGCCTCAACGCAACGTTTGCCACTAACATCGCCCGCCCTGGAAACGTCGCCTTCATCAGCCAGAGCGGCGCACTCTGCACTGCCATTCTGGATTGGTGCCAGAAAGAGCAGGTGGGCTTCAGCGCCTTCGTGTCGGTCGGATCCATGCTCGACGTGGGCTGGGGCGACCTGATCGATTATCTCGGCAACGACCCTCGCACCCACAGCATTATCATGTATATGGAAACAGTCGGCGAGGCCCGCTCCTTTCTCTCCGCCGCCCGCGAAGTTTCTCTCAATAAGCCCATCATCGTGATGAAGGCAGGTCGGACGGAAGCTGCCGCCCATGCGGCCGCATCCCACACCGGTTCGCTGACCGGCAGCGACGAGGTGCTCCAGGCGGCGTTCCGGCGCTGCGGAGTGTTGCGCGTCAACACCATTGCTGATCTCTTCTATATGGCCGAAGTGCTGGCCAAGCAGCCGCGTCCTAGAGGGCCGCGGTTGGCCATTGTGACCAATGCCGGAGGTCCGGGCGTGCTTGCCGCCGATTCCACCATCTTAGGCGGTGGTCAACTCGCGCAGCTTTCGCCCGAGTCCATGACGGCACTCAACCAGCTTCTGCCCCCTCACTGGAGCCACAACAATCCCATCGACGTGCTGGGCGATGCGCTGCCCGATCGCTACGCCAAAGTCGTGAACATCGCCATCGCTGATCCCAATGTGGACGGGCTTCTAGCCATTACCTGTCCGCAGGGCATGGCCGAGCCCACGCAGACGGCGGAGCAGTTGAAGCCCTACGCCAGGAGTACTGGGAAGCCGGTGCTCGCCGCCTGGATGGGTGGCGCCGATGTCGCCGCCGGCGTGGACATTCTGAATCGATCAGGAATTCCAACCTTCCCATTTCCCGACACAGCCGCCCGGCTTTTCAATTACATGTGGCGCTACAGCTACAACTTGCGTGGCTTATACGAAACCCCCATGTTGCCGGTGGGCGAGGAAGGCCCTGATCGTACCCGCGCGGAGCACATCGTGCAAAAGGCGCGTCAGGCAGGCCGCACCCTTCTCACCGAACTGGAGTCGAAACAGCTGCTCGAATCCTACGGAATTCCGACGGTGCCGACATTCGAGGCGATCACGGAAGACGAAGCAGTGCGACAGGCAGAACAAATCGGCTATCCCGTGGTCGTAAAACTTTTCTCGGAAACGATTACGCACAAAACCGATGTCGGCGGCGTGAAATTAAACCTCCACAATAGCGATGAAGTACGCAGCGCCTACCGTGAAATTGAAACTTCCGTTCGCGAGAAGGCATCTGCCGCCGATTTCATGGGCGTTACTGTGCAGCCCATGGTGAAGCTCGAGGGTTATNNNGCTATTCGGCAGTGGAGGGCAGCTAGTCGAGGTCTTCAAGGATCGCGCCCTGTCCTTGCCGCCCCTGAACACCACTCTCGCACGCCGCATGATCGAGCAAACCACTGTCTTCCAGGCCCTGCAGGGAGTACGCGGCCGCAAAGCCGTCGACCTGACCGCTCTGGAACAATTGATGGTGAGGTTCAGCCAACTCGTTGTCGAGCAGCGCTGGATCAAGGAAATTGATATCAATCCACTGCTGGCCTCTCCCGAGCGCCTGCTCGCGCTCGACGCTCGCATCGTGGTGCATGGGCCCGAGGTCACAGCCGAGAAGCTGCCAAAATTGGCGATCCGGCCATATCCATCCCAATACGTTAAGCCCTGGAATACAAAAAACGGTGAGCCCGTCATCATTCGCCCCATACGTCCGGAAGACGAACCGCTGCTGATCAAGCTTCACCAGGCGTTGTCGGAACGCACGGTCTACTTGCGCTACTTCCAGCCGCTGAAGCTCAGCCAGCGCACAGCCCACGAGCGCCTCACGCGCATTTGCTTTATTGATTACGATCGCGAAATGGTCCTGGTAGTGGAAAGAAAGATGGAAGACGGCAACCCGCAAATCATCGCAATCGGGCGCCTTAGCAAACTGCG
>QIAS01000226.1:11620-11817 GCA_003225615.1 Acidobacteriota bacterium
GGATGACCGCTGCCAGCACCAGGGCCTGGGCACCGAACTCTACCGCCGCCTCATCGCCATGGCCCGCGACGAAGGAGTGCGCCACGTGGTCTCCACCATCCTCAACGAAAACCGCGAGATGCGCGCCATCTGCAAGAAACTCGGATTCAGCATGCGCGCCGACATGGAAGACGGCACCATTCAAGCCGACCTGGAAG
>QIAS01000227.1:0-1915 GCA_003225615.1 Acidobacteriota bacterium
TGCTGCACGACGTTGGTAAAGGGGAACAGGGCGAGCACGTGCAAGCGAGTGTAGCTATCGCAGACAGCGCTCTGACTCGTCTGGACTTGGAGCCTGGCGATCGCGAGACTGTGCTCTTTTTAATCGCCAATCACTTGGAGATCTCCGCCGCGTTGCGGCGCGATATTTTCGATGCCGCCACGGTACGGTCTTTTGCGCAAAAGGTAGGCACCCCTGAGCGCCTGAAGATGCTTTGTTTGATGACGTATGCGGACATCAAGGCGGTGAATCCGGAGGCACTCACTCCGTGGAAAGCCGACAATGTCTGGCAACTTTACATTTCCGCGGCCAATGTGCTGAATCGAGGCGTCGACCAGCACATCCTTCATCCTTCCGCCGAGAACGAGCGACTGGAGCGCATTCGCACCTTGGCTCCGGTGCTCGGGAAGAGACTTAAAGGGTTTCTTGAAGGTTTGCCGGAGCGGTACATCAACACCTACTCCACCACGGACATCCGCAAGCACGTGGAAATGGCGAGCCAGTTAGGAAATGAACGGGTGCAGGTGGATTTGAAGCGCGGCCGGCATTGGTTTGAGTTGACGGTGGTCGCCATGGACCGGCCTTTCTTATTTGCCAAGCTCTCCGGAACACTGGCTGCGTGGGGAATGAACATTGTTAAAGCAAATGCTTTTTCCAACCAGGCGGGGGTGGTGGTGGATACGTTCTACTTCACCGATCGCTTCCGCACGCTGGAATTGAATATTCCGGAGTGGGACCGGTTCAAGATCAGTGTGGCGGATATTCTCACCGGCGCTGCGGATTTGGACAAGCTGATGCGGGACCGCTCGCGCTCGGAAAAAGCGGCGGCAGCGAAAGTGAAAGTGGCGACCCACATCGAATTCGACAATGACTGCTCCTCGCACAGTACGTTGGTGCAGGTGATCGCGCAGGATCGGCCGGGGTTGCTGTATCGAGTCAGTTCGCGGATGGCGTATCAGAAATGCAACATCGAAATTGCCTTGATTGATACTGAAGGCCAGATGGCGATTGACGTGTTTTATCTCACCTCAAGTAGGATGAAGTTGAAGCGCGACCAGCAGGAGCAGTTGCGGAAAGCTTTGGGAGAGGAGTTGGGGTAAGCTGCCCGTTCTAGCCTAATGGGCAATTCCGAAATTAGGTACTGCAGCTTCTAATCCCTTTTTACAGAAGCCGCGGTCCCGGTGGGCTGGGGTGTAAGGGGTTCGCCAGGTTCGGCATTGCTTAACGGAAGTTCGACTATGAATCGGCTGCCTTGCCCCTCGCTGCTGGCGATTTTGATCTCGGCGTCATGAGCGATGCAAATCGCTTTGGCGATGGCGAGGCCCAGGCCGGCTCCGCCGGATTCGCGGGAGCGGGCTTTATCCGCCCGGTAGAAGCGCTCAAAAACGTGCGGCAGGGCTTCGGCGGGAATTCCGGCGCCGGTGTCGGCGACCTCAAGAATAGCACGGTGCTCGTCGACACGGACTCTCATTTCAATTTCTCCTCCTCCCGGCGTGTACTTGAGGGCATTGTCGAGGAGATTGACCATCACCTGTCTGAGGCGGGACCGGTCTCCCTCCACGTAAACGCCCGGCCTGGCATAACACCGCATGGAGAGTGATTTTTCTTCGGCCAGCAGCTTCATTTGCTCAGTAGTCTCGGCGGCTAGTTCTCCTAAGTCCACGTGCACTTTTTCCATGCGGGCTTCTCCAGCGTCCAGGCGGGCAATCGTGAGCAAGTTTTCGACGATTCTGGACAGGCGCTCCGTTTCTTCGAGTGCGCTGCCAATTTGATCCATCACCTCGGGAGCAAGCTGCTGGTTCTGGGTAATACCTTCAAGTTCCAGTTGAAGGATGGTTAACGGCGTGCGCAGTTCGTGGGAGGCGTCAGCGGAGAAGCGGTTGGCGTGCTGGAAGGC